>JBBRQL010000021.1:0-32176 GCA_038226425.1 Verrucomicrobiota bacterium | reverse complement strand
GATCCGGCGGCAGCAGCAGCGGGGTGTCGCGGTCGATCGTGATGAAGCGGGCGGACATGCAGGTCAGACGCACGCCCCGCGGGCGGGTTCAATCACTTCACCAAAAATAGCAGGCTTCTAAGTCCGACAGGCTGCTAGGAACTCGCGTCGATGTCAGAAATTTTTGAGCCCAGTGTCCAAGCATAGACCCATGAACGAGTTCCCGGTGCTGGAACCGGGCGACGGCAACATCGTACTGTTCCACCCGCATATCCCTGCGGGTGCGGCCCAAGCCGTCCAGCAAGTGCTCGGATCCCGCTGGATCGGCCAAGGACCGCGGGTGGCCGAGTTCGAGCGGCGGTTCGCCGCGCTGGTCGCTCCGGATCAGGACGCCCTCGCCGTCGGCTCCGGGACCGATGCCCTGCACCTCGCCTACCTGTTGGCCGGCCTGGTCCCGGGCGACGAGGTCATCGCGCCCGTCTTCACCTGCACGGCCACGAACATCCCGTTCCTCTACATGGGGGTGAAGCCGGTGTTCGCCGACGTCCAGCGGCGCACGCTGAACATGGATCCGGCGCAGGTGCGGACGCTCATCACGCCGCGGACCAAGGCGATCGTGTGCGTCCACTACGGCGGGCTGCCGTGCGACCTCGACGAGCTTCACGCCATCGCCCGGGAGCACGGGCTCGTCTTCATCGAAGACGCCGCGCACGCGCTCGGGGCCGCCTACAAAGGCCGCGCCGTGGGCGGGTTGTCCGACTTCACGATGTTCTCGTTCCAGGCCATCAAGCTGATGACCACCGGCGACGGCGGCATGCTGATGCTGCGCGACCCGGGGCTGCTGGAGAAGGCGAGGCGGCTGCGCTGGTTCGGCATCGACCGTTCGGCGAAGCAGCTCGGGGTCTGGGAGAACGACATCACCGAGATCGGCTACAAGTACCAGATGACCGACCTCGCCGCCGCGCTCGGGCTGGCGGCCATGGACGAATACGCGTCGACCTTGGCGAAGCGCCAATCGCTTCTGGACGGCTACGTCCGCGGGTTCGCGGGTGTGCCCGGTATCGAGCTGATCGGGGCGGGCCACACCGACCGCACCCACGCCGCCTGGCTCTGCACGGTGCTGGTCGAGGACCGCGTCGGCCTGATGCGGAAGCTGCGCGAGCACCGGATCGAATCGGGGCAGGTCCACTACCGCAACGACCGCTACAAGATCTTCGGCGGGCGACAAGAAGGCTTCACCAACATGGACGCTCTCGAGGACCGCTATCTCGTGCTGCCGTTGCACGGGAAGATGAGCCTCGGCGATGTCGACCGCGTCTGCTCGGTCGTGAAGGCCGGTTGGTGAGGCTCGCCGAGCGCGGGCGATGCCCCGCCGGCGCAGGGCACGTCAGGCCGGGCGCTTCCGCCAGAAGACCCCGCGGCCCCAGTCGTCGAAGATCGAGTAGCTCACCGGCGTGACCAGCAGTGTCAGCAGCAGGCAGAGCATCTGGCCGCCGATGATGACCTTGGCCATCGAGGCGCGTCCGCCGGCACCGGGGCCCTGGCCGAGCGCGATCGGGACCATCGAGACCACCAGCAGCATCGTGGTCATGAGGATCGGCCGGAGCCGGACCTTGTTCGCGAGCAGGATCGCCTCCTCGCAGGCCATGCCGCCGGCGCGGAGCGTGTTCGTGTAGTCCACCTGGAGGATGCCGTTCTTCTTCACGATCCCCACCAGCATGAAGAGGCCGAAGATGGCGAAGAAGTTGAGCTGCTCGCCGAGGAAGAGCATCCAGCCGAGCGCGAACGGCAGCGCCAGCGGCACCGCGAGCATGATCGAGACGGGATAGATGAAGTGTTCGAACTGCGCCGCGAGGATCATGTACATGAACACCACCGCGACGATGAAGGCGTAGAGGAAGTTCTGGAGCGTCTCGTCCATCTGCTTCGCGCGGCCGACGAAGACCACCGAGTAACCGGGCGGGAGGTCCAAGGACTTCACGGCCTGCTCGGCCGCCTTGCGCCCCTCGCCGAGGGAGTAGTCGGGCCCGAGGTTCGCCTGGATGGTCACGCGGCGCTGGCGCTGGAAGCGGTCGATCTGGTTGGGGCCGCGTGATTCCTCGAGGCGCACGAAGTTCGAGAGCTGCACGAGCTCGCCGCGTCCGCCCGGTGTGGCCGGACTGCGCCGGAGCATCACCTGGTCGATCGCTTCGACGGTCGCGCGGTCGGCCTGCCCGGCCCGCAGCCACACGTCGTACTGGTCGTCCGCCTCCTTGTAGCTGCCGACGATCTGGCCGCCGACCAGCATCCGCAGCGCGCCGGCGATGTCCTCCACGCGGAGACCGAACTGGCTGGCCTTCTCGCGGTCGATGTGGACCTGCAGCTCCGGCTTGCGGTTCGAGAGCGTCGTGTCCACGTCGGCCAGGCCGTCGTTGGTCCGCAGCACGGCGAGGATGCGCTCCGAATACTCGCCGAGACGCGCGAGGTCCGGCCCGAGCAGGTTGAAGGACAGGTCGCCGCCGCGACCACCGCTGCCGAGCGCGCCGATGCGCTGCACGCCGGAGCGGATGTCGGGATAACGGGCGAGGATCCTGCGCGCGGCCTTCATCACCTCGTCCTGCGACCAGCGGCGGCTCTTGCCCAGCGTCTGCTCGGTGCGGCTGCCCAGCTCCGGGAGCCGGCAGTAGATGCTGCCGAAGGTCACGTCGCCCTCGCCCTTGCCGATCCGGCCGCTGGTAGGCCCGAGCGTGACCAGCGTGGCCGTCACCGCCTGCTCGCCGGCGCCGACGCGGATGGCCTTGAGCTCCGTCTCGATCTCCGCGCACAGGGCGGCGCCGCGCGCGAGGCTCGTCCCTTCCGGCGTCTGGAGCACCACCTCGAACTCGCTCGAATCATCCAGCGGGAAGAACGTGAAACGGCTCGCCGGCACCAGCCACCAGAGCGACGCGACGCACAGACCGCACACTGTCATCACGACCCACCGGTGGCGCAGGCTCCAGCGCAGCACGGCGAGGTAGAGGTCCGCGGACCAGCGCATGAGCGGGCCGCCGTGCGCCTTCTTCTCGCGCAGCACGGGATCGGCCGTGTGACGGAGGAAGCGCGACGCCAGCATCGGCGTGAGCGTGAAGCTCACGAACAGCGAGACGAGGATCGCGAAGGCGACCGTCCAGCCGTAGCTGGAGAAGAACAGCCCCGTGCGGCCTTTCATGAAGGCGAGCGGGATGAAGATGACCACCAGCGACAACGTCGTCGCCACCACCGCGAGCGCGATCTCCCGGGTGCCCGCGAGCGCTGCCTCGAACGCCGAGCACGACCGCTCCTCCATCACGCGGTGGATGTTCTCCAGCACGACGATCGCGTCGTCGATCACCACGCCCACCGCGAAGGTCAGCCCGAGCATCGTCGAGTTGTTCAGCGTGAAGCCCATCCACTTCATCAGCGTGAAGGTGGCCACGATGCTGACCGGGATGGCGACGCTCGCGATGAGCGTGCCGCGCCAGTCGTGCAGGAAGAAGAAGACCGTCAACGCCACCAGCACCATGCCGAGCACGAGGTGGAACGAGACCTCCTCGAGGTTCCGCAGGATGAACCGCGACTGGTCGCGCACGATGTCGAGCCGCACGTCCGGCGGCAGCGTCGCCCGCAGCTGCTCCAGGCGGTCCTTCAGCGCGGCGATGAGCTTCACCGAGTTGGACCCGCTCTGCTTGCGGATGACCAGCGTCACCGCGTTCTCGCCGTCGAGCCGGGCCAAGGTGCGCGGCTCCTCCACGCCGTCGGTCACGGTCGCCAACTGGCCGAGCAGGATCGGCTGGCCGCCGCTGTTGGAGACGATCAAACGGTCGAATTCGGCGACGCTCTCGAGCCGGCCCAACGTGCGCAGCACGAGCTCGCGCGTGCCTTGCTCCACGCGTCCGCCGGGCACTTCGATGTTCTGCGCGGCAAGCGCGGCGCGGACGTCCTCGACGGTCAGGTTGAAGGCGCGCAACCGGTCGACGTCCACCGCGACCTGGATCGCGCGCGCCCGCGCGCCGATGAGGCTGATGGCGCCGACCTCGGGCACGGTCTCCAGGTTCTGTTTGAGCTGCTTGTCGGCGAGATAAGTCAGCTCGCGCAGGTCGCGGGATCCGCTGACGGCGACGGTCAGCACCGGCACGGCGTCCACCTCGAACTTGTCAACGATCGGCGGGTCGACCGACGGCGGCAACCGCGCGAGGATCGAGTTCACCTTGTCGCGGACATCCTGCGCGGCGAGGTCTCGGTTGCGCGAGAGGAGGAAGGTCGCGGTCACATAGGCGACCCCTTCGCGGCTGGAGGAGCTCAGCTCGTCGAGGCCTTCGACGGTGTTGATGATCTCCTCGATGGGCTTGGTGACCGACGTCTCGACCTCCTCGGGCGAGGCGCCGCGCAGCGTGGTGGTGACCGTGATGATGGGCAGCTCGACGTTGGGGATCTGGTCCACGCCGAGCTCGCGGAACGATGCCCAGCCGACGATCAGCAAGAGCACGTTCAGCATCGTCGCGAACACGGGTCGGCGGATGCACAGGTCGGCGAGGCCGAGGCCGGGTGAACTGGCGGGCGGAGACGGTGTCATGCCTTCAGGGGAGAAGCTCGACCTGCTCCCGGGACACCCCGGGCAAGCCCAGGATGCCCCGGTCGAAGGTGGCCAATTTCCCGGTGCGTTGCCGCGCCAAGGCCACCAGATGCGAATCGGTGAGCTGCTTCGGTCCGGATACCGGCGGCATCCGCGGATCGTTCACGCCGAGGGCATCCGGCCAGAACTCGTGGACCTCGGCCGCCGCAAAACTCTCCAGCAGGGTCCGGGCTTCGCTCACCGAAGCCACCAATCCGGCTTGGACCGCCACCCTCACGAACCCGAGCTGGGTGATGGGAGTGGATGCCACGGAGATCTGCCCGCGGAGCCAGGTCTGGGCACGGACATGGTGGACATGGTTCACGCAGAGCGCTGCGACCAGCGTGTCGACATCCATGAGCACCGTCATGGGAACTCTTCCAACAAGGCATCGACCTGGACGGCGGTGACCACCGGACTGCCCGGAAGGCTCTCGTAGACCAAGATGCCGTGGGCGCCGCGCCGGAAGCCTGGTCCCGGTTCACCCGCCCCCAACAACCGGGTGACGAGCACGCTGCCGCTATGCAGCACTTGCATGTCCACCTCGTCCCCGCTGCGGATGCTGGCTTGGTCGGCCACCTCGGCGGGGACGACGCAACGGCGCGCGGGATCGACTTCAGCGACGGTCACCAAGCTCATGGGGGCATCCTTCAAGTTCGGGGCGCAGGGTCAAGGCTGCCGGACCGCCATCGGCTTGCCCGCTTCGCGGACGGCGACCGCCTTGCCGTCGCTGAGCTTGGTCTGGCCGCTGGTGACCACGAGGTCGCCCGCCTTGATGCCGGACACGACTTCCTGCCTGCCGTCCTTCACCCGGCCGAGCTTCACCACGCGCCCCTTGGCGACGGCGCCCTCGACCACGAACATCCGCGTCACGCCGGAGAGGCCGGTGGCGGCTTCGAGCGGGACCATCACCGTGGGCACGGCGCGCTCGAGCACCAGCTCGCCTCGGGCGAAGGTGCCGGCCTTGAGGCGGCGCTCGGCGTTGGGGACGAGCGCGCCGAAGGCGAAGGCGCGGGTGGCGGCGTTCACCTGCGGCGAGATGAGGAAGACCTTCCCGGTGAAGAGCTCGCCGGGATACGCGTCCACGTTGAACCCGACCGGCATCTCCTTCTTCACGTCGGCGGCGTGGCTCTCCGGCGCCTGGGCGATGAACTTGAGCACCGCGTCGTTCACGAGGCGGAACATCGGTTTGCCCTTCTCCATGAAATCGCCCTTGGTCGCGATGCGGTCGGCGACCGCACCGTCGAACGGCGCGCGGACGTGCGAATGGGCGAGGTTCAGGTCGGCGACCGCGCGTGTGGCGTCGGCCGCGACGACGGCGGCGCGGGCGTTCTCGGCGGCGGTCTGCGCGAGGTCGAGGTCGGCGGGCGAGGCGATGCCGGTCTTCTTGAGCTCCACCTGCCGGGCGAGCTCGTGCTCGGAGTTGGCGGCGGTGGCCTTCGCCTGGGTGAGCCGGGCGGCGGCCTGGTTCGCGAGCGCGGTGTAGGTGTCGGTGTCGATCAGAGCGATCTCCTGCCCTTCCTTCACGCGGTCGCCGAACTCCGCGCCGGTCTTCTCCACCACGCCCTCGACCTCCGCGGCGAGCGTCGCCTCGTCCTTGGCGAAGAGCGTCCCGACGACCGGCAACGTGCGGTCGAGCGGCACGAGCTCGGCCTTGGCGACGGTCACGGGGATGGCGGAAGGCGCCGGCGCCGCCGAGGCGCCGGCGACCGATGCCGCCAGACAGAGCGACGCGAACGACGAGGATGCGGAAAGTTTCATTCCAGACTGGCGGACAGGGGCAGGATCGCAGACGGAGCCGCGGCGGCAAACTTCAAAGCTTCGCCGGATGAGGCTCCGAGGCCGTGCGCCGTCCAGCCCCCGACATGCCTAGACACGGAACGCCTCGGCCGATGGATCGGTCTTGAATGCGCTGTCCGCGCGGGCTCCGGGCACCCACCATCGCCGGATGATGAAGGAGTTCGTCCTCCCCGTTCTGATCGCCTCGTCCGGATGTCTGCCGGTCCTCGGCCAGGTCTTGTACGACGGCTCGCTCGGCACGGCTCCGGCCCAGCAGGGGTGGACGACCGTCAGCCTTCCGTTGCCGCTGGCCACGCCGGTGGCGGATTCGGCGGTGCGGCTCGACACGCTGGCGTTGTCCGGCGAGCTGTCGGGGTTCTCGCGGACCGCGCCGTCGCCGTTGGACCGCACGAACGGGTTCCGCGCCGTGTTCACGCTGCGCCTGCACGAAGAATCGCACAACACGCCGGACCGCGCCGGTCTGTCGGTGATCGTGCTCGGCCACGACAAGCGCGGGCTGGAGCTCGCCTTCTGGAAGGACCGCGTCTGGGCGCAGAGCGACACGCCGATGTTCAAGCACGCCGAGGAGGCGCTGTTCGACACGACGGCCGGTTTCGTGGCGTATGAGCTGGCCATCAGCGCGACGGGCTACACGTTGCGCGCGGACGGCAAGGAGCTGCTCGCCGGACCGGTGCGCGATTACACCCCCTTCGTCGGCGCGTTCGATCCGTACGAGACGCCGGACTTCCTCTTCATCGGCGACGACACGACCTCGGCCAAGGCGGCCTTCAGCCTGCGCCGGGTGGAGATCCTGCCGGCATCGGCCGCGCCGGTGCTCAGCTTCGTCGCGTCGGCTTCCGGCGCGGATCCGCTGACGCTCACCTGGCCCACCGGCCACAAACTCCAACGCGCGACGAAAATCTCGCTGGCGGATTGGCAGGATGCACCCGGCGACCCGCCGCTTGCAGTGCCGTTGGATGGGGCGGACGGCTACTTTCGCGTGGTGCCGAGATAAGCACAGCTCAAGCCCGAGGCGGCGTCATCAGCCCAGAAACGCCGTCAGCGGGCTGGTCGGGCTGGCCTGGTCGAGCGGCGCGCCGAGACCGAGCTCGTAGGCGGTGCGGCCGGCTTCCACGGCTTGCTTGAAGGCGACGGCCATCCGGTCGGCGTCGCTCGCCACGGCGATGGCGGTGTTCACCAGCACGGCGTCGGCTCCCAGCTCCATCGCCTCGGCCGCGTGGCTCGGCGCGCCGATGCCGGCATCCACGACCACGGGCACGGTCGCCTGCTCGATGATGATGCGGATCTGGTCGCGCGTCTGGATGCCGCGGTGCGAACCGATCGGCGATCCCAGCGGCATCACCGTCGCGCAGCCGGCCTCTTGGAGGCGCTTGGCGAGCACCGGATCGGCGTTGATGTAGGGGAGCACCACGAAGCCTTCCTTCACCAGGATCTCGGCGGCCTTGAGCGTCTCGATGGGGTCGGGCAGCAGGTAGCGCGGGTCGGGATGGATCTCGAGCTTCACCCACTTGGGCAGGCCGGCGGCGACGGCGAGGCGCGCGAGGCGGACGGCTTCCTCGGCATCCATCGCGCCGCTGGTGTTGGGGAGCAGGAGGTAGCGGGCGGGGTCGATGAACTCGAGGATGTTGGCGAACGGATCCTTCTTCCCGGTCAGGTCGGCCCGCCGCAGCGCCACGGTCACCATCTGCGTGCCGCTGGCCGCGAGGGCATCGCGCATGGACTCGGGCGAAGGGAACTTCCCCGTGCCGAGGAACAGACGGGACGTGAATTCGCGGCCGGCGATGACGAGCGGTCGTGCGGACATGGGCGGGGATAGAACAACAAAGGCGCGAAGACGCGAAGCAGAGAAGCGACGACGGAACGGACGGATGGGGACCTCGCCGTGTCTTCGGCAGGTCATGTTCCTCTTTGTGCCTTCGCGTCTTTGTTGTTTATCCCCTTCCGCCCGCAAAGGCTGTCTTGCCGCATCATCGCCGAAGCCTACACTGCCGCCATGCCGACCGTGGCCGGACCTCCCAGCCTTCCTCGCCGCCTGAGCGTGGAAAAGCCGCTGCTCACGGCGGTGGAGTTCCTCGACTGGCTCGAACCGGGCGTGAAGGCCGACCTCATCGAAGGAGTCGTCCAGATGCATTCACCCGTAAGTCTCCGCCACGCCGACCTGCTGAACTTCGTGGACCTTTTGTTGCGGCTTCACGTCGAGCAGAACGAACTCGGCAAACTCTACCGCGAGCTCGTGGCCGTGCGGCTGAGCCAGCGCACGGTGTTCATGCCGGACCTCGCGTTCTTCACGCCGGGACAACGGCAGCATTTCGGGGAAGTTTACATCGCCGCCGCCCCGACCTTCGCGCTCGAGGTCCTGTCCCCGTCGAGCCGCCGCCGCGACCTGACCGAAAAGTTCGCCAAATACGAGCTGCACGGCGTGCAGGAGTACTGGGTGCTCGACCCGCTGGAACTGCACCACCGCTTCTACCGGCGCGAGGGCGAATACCTCGTCGAGTTCGGCAAGGGCGAGAGCGTCATCCGCTCGGTGAGCATCCGTGGCTTCTGGGTGAAACGCGCGTGGCTCAACCCCGAACGCCTGCCTGCCGTCCACAAAGCGCTCGCCGACGTGCTGGGTTGAACAACAAAGGCGCGAAGACGCGAAGCAGAGAAGCGACGACGGATAGCGCATCGGCGACGCTCGGCGTCGAAAGCGGTCCGCGTTCCGCTTGGTTGCAGCGCGTCTTTGTTGTTCATTCCCCTCCGCTTGAACACCGCCGCACCGGACGTCCCGACGAAGCTTCCCGAACTCCTCGCCCCCGCCGGCGATTGGGAGTGCGCCCGCGCGGCGGTCGAGAACGGCGCGGACGCCATCTACTTCGGGCTCGACCGCTTCAACGCGCGGATGCGCGCGCACAACTTCACCGAGGCCGACCTGCCGGGCCTGATGGCCTTCCTGCACCGGCGCGGCGTGAAGGGCTACGTGACCTTCAACACGCTCGTCTTCGCCGACGAGCTCGCCGCTGCCGAGGAGTATCTCCGCGGCATCATCGCCGCGGGCGTCGACGCCGCGATCGTGCAGGACGTCGGCGTCTGCCGGCTCATCCGGCGCCTGTCGCCCGATTTCCCGATCCACGCGAGCACGCAGATGACCGTGACCAGCGCGGCCGGCGTGGAGTTCGCGAAGGAACTCGGCTGCGACCTCGTCGTGCTCGCCCGCGAGAACTCGATCAAGGAGATCCGTGCGATCCAGGAAGTGACCAGTGATCAGTCTTCAGTAGGCCAGTCGGACTCGCCTTCACTGATCACTGGTCCACTGAAGACTGGCCGCTCGTCGCTTCCGCTCGAAGTCTTCGTCCACGGCGCGCTCTGCGTCGCTTATTCTGGCCAGTGCCTCACCAGCGAATCGCTCGGCGGCCGCAGCGCGAACCGCGGCGAATGCGCGCAGGCGTGCCGGATGCCGTACGACCTCATCTCCGACGGCCAGCAGGTCCCGCTCGGCGACAAACGCTACCTGCTCAGCCCGCAGGACCTCGCCGGCCTCGAGGTGTTGCCGGACCTCGTGAAGGCCGGCGTCTCGTCGCTCAAGATCGAGGGCCGGCTCAAGGCGCCCGAATACGTCGCCAGCATCACGCGGGTCTACCGGAAGGCGTTGGACGAACTGGGAAGCCGGAAAGCCGATACCGCAGGAGACGCCGCGCAGCCGACCGATCCACATTCCACGATCCGCGATCCGCAATCCCGGTACGCGCTGGAGATGGCCTTCTCGCGCGGTCTGTACCCGGGCTGGTTCCGCGGCATCAACAACCAGGAGCTGGCCCACGCGCGCTTCGGCAAGAAGCGCGGCGTGTACCTCGGCAAGGTCACCGGGGTCGATCGCGACCGCGTGCTCGTCCAGCTCGAAGGCCCGCTGAAGCCGGGCGACGGAATCGTCTTCGACGCCGGCCGGCCCGACGAGAAGGAGGAAGGCGGCAGGGTCTATGAAGTGCGGAACGCGGAACGGGGAGTGCGGAACGAGGAATTGGTCGCGCTCACCTTCGGGCCGGACGCGGTGGATTTCAGCCGCGTCCAGCCGGGACAACTGCTGTGGAAGACGAACGACCCGGCGCTGGACCGCGAGGTGCGCAAGACCTTCGAGGGCGACGCGCTGCGGTTCACCCGGCCGGTCACCGCCGAGGTCCACGGCCATGTCGGCGTGTTGCTCACGCTCATCCTCCGCGACGGTGAAGGCCACGTCGTGCAGGTCGCTTCCGCGGTGCCGCTGGCCAAGGCGGAGAAGCGTCCGCTCACCGACGATTCGTTGCGCGACCAGCTCGGCCGGCTCGGCGGCACACCGTTCCACCTCGCCGGATTGCGCAACCAGCTCGAAGGCGAGGTCATCCTCCCGGTCAGCGAGCTCAACCGAATCCGCCGCGACGCGGCCGCGCAACTCGACGCGCTGCGGGCCGAACCGAAGCGGTGGACGCTGGCCGAAGCGGACCGCGGAGACGCGGAGACGCAGAACGCGATCGGTGTCATCTCCTCCGCGCCTCCGCGCCTCTGCGGTGAACCGTCGCTCATCGTCCTGGTGCGCGACCTCGCGCAGCTCGACGCGGCGTTGTCGTGCGGCGTCGAGACGATCTATTGCGAATTCGAGGACCCGAAGAAGTACCGCGAGGCCGTGACGACCTTCCACACGGCCCGCAGTTGCAGCATGTCGCGTCCGTCCGATGGCCGTGCGGCGCCGTCGATCTGGGTCGCGCCGCCGCGGATCACCAAGCCGGGCGAGGAATGGATCCTCAAGCAGGTGCGTTCGTGCGATGCCGACGGCTATCTCGTCCGCAACGCCGACCACCTGAAGTTCTTCGCGGACTGCCGGCGCATCGGCGACTTCTCGCTCAACGTCGCGAACGGCCTGACCGCCGGGCACTTCATGCGCCGGTACGGCCTGGAGCACCTCACCGCGAGCTACGACCTGAACGCGTCGCAGCTCGAGGCCTTGCTGGCGTCGGCGCCGCCGGAGTGGTTCGAGGTCACGATCCACCAGCACATGCCCATGTTCCACATGGAGCACTGCGTGTTCTGCGCGTTCCTCTCGAAGGGCAAGGACTTCACCGACTGCGGACGGCCCTGCGACAAGCACGAGGTGAAGCTGCGCGACCGCGTGGGCATGGAGCATCCGCTCAAGGCCGACGCCGGCTGCCGCAACACCGTTTTCAACGCCCGGGCGCAGACCGGCGCGGAATCGGTGGACCGCCTGCTCGCGCTGGGGGTGCGGAAGTTCCGGATCGAGTTCGTCGGCGAGAAGCCCGACGAGGTGGCGACGACCATCGCCCGCTACCGCGCGCTGCTGCGCGGCGAGGTCACCGGCACGCAGCTCTGGAGGGAGCTGAAGCTGCACAGCCAGCTCGGCGTGACCCGCGGCCAGATGGAGCAGAGCGGCGAGCGGAAGGTGTTCCCGAAGGCGGCGACGGTCTGACGCCGTTGGACCGAGGTTGCTCCGGGTCCGGGGAAGCCGCCGAGCAACGCGCTGGAGCCGAGCACCCAGATGCGGTCGCTCTTCGCCAGCGCGTGGACCGCCTCCACCCGGTGGATCAATGCCGAAACCCGCATAGCTCGACGGTGTTCCTTCGTTCCTAGCGCGTCAGGATCCCCGCCAACGGATGGAACTCCCGCAGCCGCGCGCCGGCTTCATCGTTGCCCAGCAGGACATCCCGCAGCCGTGCTTGCCCGTCGGCGCCTGCCTGCGCCGACGCCAGCAGCGCATCCCATTCGCGGAGCCGTGCCGCGCCGCTGTGGCCTTCGCGCAACCAACGGGCGCAGTTCTCGCGGGCGACGGCGAGCAGTCCGGGCTGCGCTGACAATTTGTCGGCGAACACTTCCCAGAGACTGGAGGTGGCGATGCTCATGGTTCTTGGCTCAACGTGTCGGAAGCAGACGAGTGTGGCGGCGAGGATATGCCCCGGTGCCTAACAGCGAAATGGCCGAACCGTTTTTCCGGGGGGCAACTGCTGGAGGAATCCGCTCATTGCTTCACCCGCTTCAGCTTCTTCGCCGACTGCGTGAGAGCCAGATAGTTCTCGCTGGTGACGACTTTGCGGCCGCTTTTCTGCTCCAGTTCCTTCCGGGCGTTGCCGGCCACCGCGCCGCCGTCGTGGGCGACCTGCCGGTTCTGCGGGAAGCCCTGCGCGTCGCGGTTGCGGGCGATCTCGGTCGTGGCCGCCTCGCCGAGCATCGAGAAGATGAGCTCGAGGTCGGTCATGTGGTCGCGGAGGTTCTCGCGCTTGAGCCGCTTGAACTCGGCGTATTCGGTCGGCGTGAGGCCGAAAGCGGCTTTGGAGATCTCGGCGGTGAGGATGGCGTATTCGCGCTGCTCCTTCACGCCGCGCTTTTTCCACTCGTCGGTCAGCTCGTCACGGATCGCGATCGAGCGCATCCGCTTCTCGATCCAGTCGTCGGAGTAGCCCTTTGCCTGGTAGAGGGCGCGGGTGCGCTTGGTGGCGAGTTCCGGGTCTTCGATCTCCTGCACGCGCTCGTGGCCGACCTTGGCGAGCCAGCGCTTGAACGGCTCGGCCTTGGGGCTGGGAATGCTCTGGACGAGGCGGAAGAGGCCCTCGGTGTTCCAGCATTGGAGCATCTGGCGTCCGCCTGCCGTGTCGACCTCGAGTCCAAGGGGGGGGGCAAATTGCCCCCCCCCTTTGAGGGCTTCGGCCAGCTGCGGGTCACGCTTGCGCATGTCCTTGAAGTAACCCTGAGGATTGGATGAATCGGTCAACACCGCCACGACATCGGTGATGACGAACCACCACTCGTTGTCGTGGATGACGCGACGGACTTCCTTGCGCTGGAAGAGGGCGAGGCGTTGTTCAGGATCAGGAGCGGGTTCGTTCATCGGCGCTTCTCCTCATTTCACCTCCGCCGTCATGCCTGGGTGGAGGCGGCTCCCGATGTGGTCGCGGCGATGACCGATGCCGCAGACGGGCTCGGCCGGCGCGACGGCGATCCCTGTATCCGGACGGCGGAGTGCGGGCCAAATCATCGGGCCGGAGGCTAGCAGGCCGGTCTCGCGGCGCCAGCACGGCGCTAGCCTTCGAGCATCGCCCTGGCCTTGTCGGTGATGCACGCCACCGCGGGGTGGACGATGCGGCGCTCGGCGGTGATGGCGTGGAACTCCAGGCGGCAATCGTCGGCCCGGCCGATCATCCGGAAGTGGTAGTGGGCCATCGCGTCCTTGGCGACGAGGCTCGGCACGGCGATGAACCCCCGGCCTTCGGCGGCCATGATCTTCATGAGCGCGAGGTCCTCGAACTCCGCCACGACCCGCGGGCGCACCTCCTTCGCGCGGAACCAGGTCTCCAGCGACCGGCGCAGCGCGGTGTTCTCAGTCGGCAGCAGGGCAGGTGCGTCCTGCAACGAGCCGGGGAAACGGCGCTTCAGTTTGGCCGCGAGCTTCTCCTCGGCGAGGAAGGTCGTGCCGGTCTCCCCGAGCGGATGGTTGAAGACCCGGAAGTTCGTGTTGCTCGCCGGCGGTTCGTCCGCGAGCACGATGTCGAGCCGGTGCGCGACGAGCTGCGCGAGCAGGTCCTCCATCTTGCCTTCCCGGCAGATGGTGTGGACCTCCTGGGGCAGCGCGAAGACGGGCTTGAGGATCTCGTTGGTGACGAGCTTCGGGAACGAATCGGCGACGCCGACGTAGAGACGGAGCGTCCTCGATCCCGGCCGCTGCCTCACCGCGTTCATCATCTCGGCGCCGAGCGCGAAGATCTCGTCCGCATAACCGAAGACGACATGGCCGGCGTCGGTGAGCACGTTGTTCCGGCCGGCCCGGCGGAACAGCTTCTCGCCGAAAGCGGTCTCGAGCTCGCGGATCTGGCCCGAGATGGACGGCTGCGAAACGCGTAGCTTCGCGGCGGCCCGGGCGAGGCTCCCTTCCTTCGCCGTCGTCCAGAAATAGCGCAGGTGATGGTAGTTCAGCCATTCCATGTCGGGACGAAGATGCTTCGGGATAAGCTAAGCGTCCATTCAGAAAGGCGTATTAGTGGGGCCGGGATGCCTCCTCCAAGCTGTGGCTGTCGAGGGTCGGCGGCAGACAAACAGGTCGGCGCAGCCGTCCATATCGACGACAACAGCGATATCCATGATGAAATCCACGCTCCTACGTCCCGGTGAGAAGATCCACGTGATCCAGCGCCGCAGCTTCGACAAAGACGTGAGGCGGCATTTCGTGGGCCAGGTCGAGGCCTACGAGGACGGCATCGCCCGGGCGACCGGCTATGTTTTCGTAATCGACGACCTGAGCGAGCACCTGTTCGTGAAGCGGCCGGACTGCCGCACCAGGCTCATCCCGGCCCGTAGCGGCGACGTGATCGTCAACGTCATCCCGAAGTCGGTGGACATCGAAACGGTGAGCTACCAGATGGAAGGACGGTCGATGCGCGTCACCGACGGAGCTGCGTGGAGCATGGACGTCAAGGAATTTGGCTGGGGTTGACCCGGCGGCAGAAACCTGATGATCAAAACACCGATATGAAGCTATCCGTGCAACACCGGGACATCCGGTCCACCGATCCGGTGGACACCCTCATCGAGGAGCACATCCTCGCGCTGCAACCGCGGCTGCAGATCGACGAGGCCGTCGTGCGGCTGGAACACAGGGCCGAATCAAGCCCGGCGTTCCACATCTCCGTGCATCTGGTCACGCCCGGACCCGATGTCTTCGCCGAATCCGACGACCACACCGTGCAGGCCGCTGTGGAGAAGGTGATGAAGCAGGTCCGCGACAAGATCACGGACCGCCATGCCAAACGGGCAAAGAAGCTGAAGAGCAACATCTCTTCGCCAACTTCCGGTGCCCGTGGCAAGCGCGCGTCCTGAAACCCTGATCCCAGGGACACGGAGGGTCCGAACCCCTCCGTGTCCTTGGCCCCGCACCATGGACACGAGATCTGGCATGCACATGATCGGCTACGGCCTGTTCCTCTTCGCCATGGGAGGCGCCGGTTACCTATCGAACCCGGAGAAGGCCGTCACCGCCTTGATTTCGGGCGGCGCGTTCGGTTCGCTCTCCGTCGTGTGCGGTTGGCTCATGGTCCGCGGGTTCCGCTGGGCCCGGTGGGCCGCCTGCGCCATGACGGCGCTCCTGTTCGTGGTGTTCGCGTGGCGGGCGAGCGTGAGCTGGGCGGCGGTGGCGGGCGGAGCGAACGAGAAGCTCGTGGCAGCGTCCATCATCACGCTGATGGGGGCCGCATCGGTCGTCATGCTGGGTTCTCTGCTGCCGCGGGGCAGGGGGCCGCGCCGGCCCGGCGACGGACGGACTCCCTGATCATTTTTCACACGGCATGACTGAATCGATCTGGCTCCGGGTCGGCTTCAACGTGTTCTTCCTCGCCATGCTCGCGCTGGTTGCATCAGGCTTGGCGCCGCGCTGTGACGCGTGCGCCAAGCGGTGGTCGAAATACGAGACTTGGTCGTGAGAACGAAAAGTTATGAAGAGCAAACCGCGTCTGGTTTTCTGGGAGCTGGTGCTCATCTTGGCGTCGGTCCCGATCTTTCGAGGCATATGGCTGCTGCTCGACGGCATTGAGTGGCTAAACCGTCCCGCAGGCCTCTGGGCCTCGCTTGCCGTCGGCGGGATCCTGGCTTCGGTGGCGCTTGCTGCAATCGAGCGGGTTTCAAACAAATAAAGCGGCGCGCTTCCCGGTCGCTGCTCTTGGTCAGCTTGGTCGGCTCGCGATCTCTACTGTGCCTGGCGGGTGCGCCCATCACACTTCGGTTAAAGCTAACCGGTCCTTCTGAACTTCCGATTAGTCGGGGCGGTTATCGCCCCTAAGCTGGGAGCGTTAAACAACATGACTGAATCAATCTGGCTCTGGGTCGGCTTCAACCTCTTCGTCCTGGCGATGCTCGCCTTGGACCTCGGCGTGTTCCATCGCAAGACGCACGTCGTCACGTTCAAGGAATCCATCACCTGGACGGCCGTCTGGGTGGCCATGGCGATGCTCTTCAACGTGGGGGTCGTGTATCTCATGGGGAAGGAGAAGGGCCTGGAGTTCTTCACCGGGTACGTCATCGAGAAATCGCTGAGCGTGGACAACGTGTTCGTCTTCGCGCTGCTGTTCTCCTATTTCGCGGTGCCTGCGCTCTACCAGCACAAGGTGCTGTTCTGGGGCATCCTCGGGGCGCTCGTCATGAGGGCGGTGATGATCGTGCTCGGCGCCGCGCTGATCACCAAGTTCTCGTGGATCATCTACATCTTCGGCGGGTTCCTCATCCTCACGGGCATCAAGATGATCGTGAAACGGGACGAGGAGATCCATCCCGAGCGCAACCCGGTGGTGCGGTGGTTCAAGCGGCTCATGCCGGTGACGCCGGACTATCGCGGCGACAAGTTCTTCGTCCGCGAGGACGGCGTCCGCAAGGCGACCCCGCTCTTCGTGGCCCTCCTGATGGTGGAGATCTCCGACGTGATCTTCGCGGTGGACTCGATCCCGGCCATCTTCGCGGTCACGAAGGACCCGTTCATCGTGTACACCTCGAACGTCTTCGCGATCCTCGGACTTCGCTCGCTGTACTTCGCGTTGGCCGGCGTGATGGACAAGTTCCACTACCTCAAGATCGGGCTCGGCGTGGTGCTGACCTTCGTCGGCGTGAAGATGGTCCTCGCCCACACCGCGTGGAAGATCGACACGATGGTGTCCTTGGGCGTGATCGTACTGGTCCTGGCGACCTCGGTGGTGATGTCGCTCCTGAGGCCGAAAGCCGCGGCCGCGACAGCCGCTCCGGCCGAACCTTTGTCGCGGCCATGACATCGTTCGCGAGAAAGCTCACGGGCTCGGGGCCGTTCCGGGTCCTCATCATCGGGACGATCGTGTTCTCCGGCGTGCTCGCCGGATTGGAGACGGACGCAGGGCTGCTGGCCCGGCACCGGGTCCTGTTCAGCGCGCTCGAGGCGGCGGTGCTGGGCATCTTCGTCGCGGAGTTGGCGCTGAAGCTCATCGGGCATGGCCGGCGTGCTGCCGACCACTTCCGCGACGGTTGGAACGTGTTCGACGCCCTGATCGTCGTCCTCTGCCTCGTGCCGTCGGTCGGACCGTTCGCTGCGGTGCTGCGGACGGTCCGGGTGTTGCGCGTGCTGCGGTTGGTCACCGCGTTGCCCAAGCTCCAGCTGCTGGTCGGCGCCCTCATCAAAAGCCTCTCTGCCATGGGCTATGTCAGCCTGCTGCTGGGCCTGCTCTTCTACATCTACGCGGTGGCCGGGGTGCATCTCTTCGGGAAAGCGGGGCAGGCCGACTTCGCCACCTTGCCCGCGGCGCTGTTCACCTTGTTCCGCACGGTGACGCTGGACAACTGGGGCGAGTTCTTCACCAGTGCCCTGGCCCACGCGCCGGGTCTCGTCGTCTCGGTCTACTTCGTCACCTTCATCGTGTTCGGCACGATGATCATCCTGAACCTGTTCATCGGAGTGATCACGAACAGCATGACCGAGGCGCACGCCGAACAATCCGAGCAGCTGCGGGCGGAATCCGCGAAACTGGACGGCGCCGGAGACGAGGCCGCCCGCATCGATGCCGTGGACCGACAGGTCGCGAACTTGCAGACCGCCTTGGACGCTCTCCGCGAACAGCTCCGGGACCTGCGAAGCGCATCCCGATGAAGGCTCCTGCCGACATCCTCGCCCCGGTCCCTGCGGAGGGAGAAGACGTGCCGACGGCGACGGTCCCCCGCCCGGACCCGCTGAAGCGCGCCCTGTCCGGCCAGCTTGCCCGGTTGGCGGCGCAGTTCGCGCACCGTCCGGTGCGGCTCGGTGAGCTGACCGATGTGCTGCAACTGCGCGGGCACAACGCCGTGCTGTTGTTCTTGGCGTTCCCGTTCATCACCCCGGTCCCGTTGCCGGGGTTGTCGACGCTGTTCGGTTCGTTGATCGCGTTGCTCGGCCTGCGCATGGCATTGGCGCAGAAGCCTTGGTTGCCGGCGCGGGTGGAGGCGCGGGTGCTGCCCGCGCGGTTCCTCCCGAAGATCCTCTTGGCGTCGAGCCGCATCCTGAGCCGGATCGAGAAGCTGCTGCGTCCTCGTCTCTTCTACCCCGAGTTCCCGGCCGTTTTCCAAAGGGCCAGCGGGGCCATCATCTGCGTCTGCGGCGCGCTCCTGCTCCTGCCTCTCCCGGTGCCGTTCAGCAACGCCTTCCCGGCCGTCACCATCGTCCTGCTCGCGGCCGCTGGCCTGGAGCGGGACGGAGCGGTCTTCCTGGCGGCCTGCTTCGCGTTCGCGCTCTGCCTCGGTTTCTTCGGGGCCCTGCTCTTGGGAGGGGCGGAGATCTGGCAACGGTTCGTCTTCTGAAGCGGCAAAACCCATGAAAAAACGCATCTTGCTCACATCGCTGGTCGCGGCGTTCTACCTGCTCCACCAGGACTTCTGGAACTGGGGCAAGATCCATCCGCTCGTGCTCGGTTTCCTGCCGGTCGGCCTGGCCTACCATGTCGGGTACTCCGTGATGGCGGCGGTGTTGATGGCGGTGATGGTCCGGTTCGCGTGGCCGCAGGACTTGGACCCGGTCGAGCCGCCGCCGGCCGCACAGGAACGGTCCAAGGAGGACCCGAGATGATCCCCGCCCTCGTCGTCCTGGTCTATCTCGCGATCGTCCTTTACCTCGGCATCTTCGCCTTCCGCAAAGGATCCTCGTCGAAGGAGGACTACTTCGTGGCCGGCCGGTCGCTCGGCCCCTACGTGTTCCTGCTCGCGTTGTTCGGCACGAACATGACGGCCTTCGCGATCCTGGGCAGCTCCGGCCTCGCCTATCAGCGCGGGATCGGCGTGTACGGTCTCATGGCGTCCGCGTCGGGGTTGATCATCCCGCTCTGCCTGTTCTTCATCGGCACGCGTCTCTGGGGGCTCGGCAAGAAGTTCGGCCACATCACGCAGGTGCAATACTTCCGCGACCGTTGGGAATGCTCCCATATCGGCACCGTCATCTTCTTGCTCACCTCGCTGATGCTCGTGCCCTACATCATCATCGGGATCATGGGCGGCGGGCACACGCTGGAGGCGTTGACTACGGTGATGGGGCCGGACGGAAAACCGCTGCTGCACGAGGTCATGCGCGACGGCAAGCTCGTCTCCGAGACCCGGCATTGGGTCAGCTACGAGGTCGGCGGCGCGATCGTCGCGATCGTGGTGATGAGCTACGTGTTCTTCGGCGGCATGCGCGGCACGGCCTGGGTGAACACCTTCCAGACGGTGCTGTTCCTCGGGTTCGGCGCCATCGCCTTCGCCCTGATCTCGAAGAACCTCGGCGGCTTCGACCGCATCATTGCCGAGATGGCCGCGGACCCGAAGACGGCTCCGCTGCTCACCCGCCAGCGCATCCCGATGGCCGAGTTCTTCAGCTACACCCTCATCCCGCTGTCGGCGATCATGTTCCCCCACATCGCGATCATGTGCATGACCGCGGAGAAGGTGGCCTCCTTCAAGAAGACGGTGGTCTTCTATCCGATCTGCATCGCCCTGATATGGCTCCCCTGCGTCGTGCTGGGCGTGGTGGCGGCCCATCAGTTCCCCGGTCTCAAGGTCGGCGAATCGGACGACGTCATCCTGCGCCTGCTCACGTCGAACACCGACGCGTTGCTGGCCGGCGTGCTCGGCGCGGCCATCATGGCGTGCGTGATGGCTTCGGATTCCCAGATCCTCGCCCTCGCCACGATGTTCTCCCAGGACGTCTTCGGGTTCTACGGGGGCACCCAGCGTTTCGGCGACAAGGCGCAGGTCTGGACGGGTCGGGCCTTCGTGGTCTTGGTCACCACCTTCGCCTATCTGGCGGGCCTCCATCTCGAGGACAAGGCCGGAATCTTCGAGCTGGCGATCCGCTTCGCGTTCTCGGGCTTCGCGGCGCTCGCGCCGGTGATGCTGGCGGCGCTCTTCTGGAAGCGCAGCACCCGGTGGGGCGCGCTCGCCTCGACGCTGTGGGTCGCGGGCTCGATGGCCGTCCTCTGGTGGCTCCACGATTCAACCTCCGGGATCGCGCCCAAGCCCGGCCAACCGCATGCGGTGATCTACCCGGCGCTCGGGTCGTGGCTGCTGCGCAGCCCGGGCGGCGTGCTCGTCCATGGCTTCCTGCCCGTCCTGCCGATGGTGCTCGGCTCGGCGTTCTGGATGGCCGTCGGATCTTGGGTCAGCCGTCCTCCGAGCAGGGCGACGATCGGCAAGTATTTTCCCGACCGGAAGCCTTCGACGAAGTCGGCAGGCTCTGATCGACCGGTGTCCGCAGACAACTAAAGGAGAACATGGACCCAGAACTCAGGAAAGAGATCCGCTCGCTCACGACCCGGTTCGGCGCGGTCATCCGCGAACAGGCGGGAGAAGCCGTGTACGCCAAGATCGAGGAGCTGCGAAGCCTCTCGAAGGACCTCCGGCGGGACCGGGGCGGCGAGGCCTCCGGCGCGTTGCTGCGGGCGACGGCGTCGTTGTCCGTCGAGGACGCCCACCAGGTGGCGCACGCCTTCAGTCTTTTCTTCCAGCTGGCCAATCTCTGCGAGGAGCGGGCGCGGATCCGTCATCTGCAGGCGACGCCCCATGCGGCCCAGTCGTCGGCGTGGCTGTTCCGGGAACTGAAGAAGGCGGAGGTGCCCCCGGCCCGTGTGCAGGCGTGCCTCGACCTGCTGCAGGTCCAGCCGGTGCTCACCGCCCATCCGACGGAGGCCCGGCGCCGTTCCGCCTTGGACCATCTGATCCGTTTGGGCTCCAGCATGGAGGCACCGGACGAGATCCTGGAGGCGCTCTGGCTGACCGAAGAGGTCCGCGAACGCCGGGTGGGCCCGATGGACGAGGCCGAGAACGCGTTGTTCTTCTTCGAGCGGACCATCTTCGAGGCGACCGCCGATTTCTACGCCGCCTTCGACGCGGAGCTGCAGGCGGCCTATCCCGGGCTCCGGCGCGAGCGGGCTTTCCTCACGTTCGCGAGCTGGGTCGGCGGCGATCGCGACGGGCATCCGTTCGTCACGCCGGAGACGAGCCTCGCGGTCGCGGGGCTGAACCACGAGGCGGTGGTCGCGTTCTATCGCCGCGAGTGCGACCGCCTCATCCAAGAGCTGACCCACTCGACCGAGCGGCTGCCGGTGCCGGAGAAGGAGGTTTCCCCGGCTCGACGGGACCCCTTCCAACCGTACGAAGGATTCCGCCGCCGCCTGCGCCGGATCCGCGACCGTCTGGGAGGCCGATACCGCTCCGCGGCCGAGTTCGTGGAGGACCTGGCCGCGGTCCGGCGCGACCTGGAGCAGGTGGGCGCGCGGCGCGCGGCGAAGGGGAGGATCACGCGGTTGATCACCCAGGCACAAGTCTTCGGGTTCCATCTGGCGGGGCTGGATTTCCGGGACCACAGCTCGAAGCTGGAGTCGGCGCCGGAGGACATCGCCGCCGAGCTGCAGACGATACGCCACCTGCAGGCCGAGCACGGAGGCGCCGCGGCGGACCGCTTCATCCTCAGCATGACACGGAGCGCGGCCGACCTTCTCACGTTGATGAAGGCGGCGAAGAAGGCGCGTCTCGACCGCGTGGACATCGTGCCTCTGTTCGAGACCATCGAGGACCTCGAGAACGCGCCGCGCATCCTCGGCGAACTCTGGGGAGACGCGGACTACCGCCTTCATCTCGGCCGCCGCGGCGGCATCCAGGAGGTGATGCTCGGCTACTCCGACTCGAACAAGGACGGCGGCTATCTCGCGGCGAACTGGTCGCTCTACCAAGCGCAGAAGAAGATGGCCGCGCTCGCGGACCGGTCCGGCGTCCAGCTCCGGTTCTTCCACGGGAAGGGGGGCAGCATCGATCGCGGCGGCGGCGCGAGCTACCGCGCGTTGCGGGCGCAGCCCGATGCCGCCCACAACTGCCACATCCGGATCACCGAGCAGGGCGAGGTCATCTCGCTGAAGTACGCCAACCCGGCGATCGCCCGACGGAACCTGGAACAGCTCACCTCGGCCGTCATCGCCGCCAACTGCCTGCCCGGTCCCGGGCTCCGGTCCGGAGACCTGCCGCGGTGGGAGGCCGCCATGCAGGTCTTGGCGCGGTCCTCGTCCGATGCGTATCGCCATCTGGTCTTCGGGACCCCCGAGTTCGCCGACTACTTCTGGGAAGCGACGCCCATCGACCTGATCGAGCACCTGCGCATCGGGTCGCGTCCGGCGCGGCGCCAGCAGACCCGCGACATCCGCCAGCTGCGCGCGATCCCGTGGGTGCTTTCGTGGACCCAGTCCCGCCATCTGCTCTCCGCTTGGTACGGGATCGGCCAGAGTCTCGACGGTTTCGCGCGGACGGATCCGGAAGGTCTCGGCCTTCTCCGCGAGATGTACCAGCGGTGGCCGTTCTTCACGTCCCTGATGGACAACGCCGCGATGTCGTTGGCGAAGTCCGACCTGGGCATCGCGCGCAGGTATGCGGCGCTGGTCCGGTCGGACGCGGTCCGGGAGAAGGTGTTCGGGCTGATCGAGGACGGGCACAAGTCCTCGGTCCACATGGTGCTGGCCGTCTGCCAGCGGCCCCGTCTGCTCTCGAACCAACCGGTCCTCGAAGAGTCCATCCGCCTTCGCAACCCGTACATCGACCCGCTCCATCTGCTCCAGGTCAAGTTCTTGGAACGATGGCGGGACACCCCGGAGAGCCGGCGGACGGAGAAGCACCGCCGGCTGCTGGCCTTGACCGTCAACGGCATCGCCTTCGGCATGAAAAGCACCGGTTGAAGAGGCGGACCACGGTCCGCGCACGTCGCACGATCGTCCGCGGTCCATCCAAGTCACGAGGCGAAGGTTAGGAAAAAGCTCATGGGCACGTCGGGATTATCGAATCAACCGAACTGACCGGAGGGCGCACAGTTTTCTTGTGGTCCGGCGGGACTCCTCGGACAACTTGGCCCGCCGCCCGCACCAACAAACGACCACATGAATCTGATCCGATCGGTCTCCGCAACGCTCATGGTCCTGGTGTTCGCTGCCCACTCCTCGGGCTGCGCGACCCGCAAGCCCCTTCTGGACAGCGACGCCCGCACCAAGGCTGCCCAGGCCGCGATGACGCCGGAGGCCTCGCTGCGGCTCCTGAAGGAAGGGAACGCGCGGTTCGTGAGGGGCGAGCTCGTCGCCCGCGACTGGTCCGCGTTGCGCAGCAAGACCGCGGCCGGCCAGTACCCGCACGCCGTGGTCCTCAGCTGCCGCGAGTCGCGGGCTTCGTCCGAGCTGGTGTTCGATCAAGGGCTCGTCGACGTCTTCAACGCGCGGGTCGCCGGCAACGTGCTCAACGACGACATCCTCGGCAGCATGGAGTTCGCCTGCAAAGCCGCCGGTGCGAAGCTGATCGCGGTCGTCGGCCACACCAGCTGCGGTGCGGTCAAGGGGGCATGCGCCCAAGCCGAGCTCGGGCACTTGACCGCGTTGCTGGCCAAGATCCGGCCGTCGGTCGCGCTGGCCGAAGCGCAAGCCGGCGACGGCCCGCGGACCGGGCCGGCGTTCGTCGACAAGGTCGCGGTCCTCAACGTGGAGAGCGTGATGGCAGAGATCTCGGCACGAAGTCCCATCTTGCGCGAGATGATCAAGAGCGGCGAGGTAGGGCTGGTGGGCGGGATCCAACATCTCGACACCGGTGAGGTCGAGTTCCTTGGCAAGGGGCTCCAGCGGTGACCTTTTTCGACGCGCTCGCGGCGAACCTTCTCTCGCCCGCGGTCCTGTTCTTCGTGCTCGGGCTCATCGCCGCGCTCACGAAGAGCGACCTGAAGTTCCCCGAGGCCCTCTACGCGGGCCTGACCATCTATCTGCTCGTCGCCATCGGTTTCAAAGGCGGCGTCGCGATCAACGAGGCCGGCCTCGGCAAGGTCTGGCTGCCCTCGCTCGCCGCCATGGTGCTCGGCGCGCTGATCCCGCTATGGACGTATCCGCTGCTGCGTTTCGGCGGGAAGTTCGCCGCCGTGGATGCCGCCGCCATCGCCGCGCACTACGGTTCGGTGAGCGCCGTGACCTTCATCGCGGCGACCAACTACCTGAAAGCCGTCGACCAACCGTACGAGAACTACGCGACGGCGTTCCTCGCGGTGATGGAATCCCCGGCCATCCTCGTCGGCGTGGTGCTCGGCAAGCTCGCCACCAGCAGGCGCGGCGCATCGGACATGACCTCGCTGAAGGCCGCGATGCACGAGGCGTTGTTCGGGCGCAGCATCTTCCTGCTCGTCGGCGCGCTCGTGGTCGGCGCGCTTTGCGGCAAGCGGGGCATGGACAAGGTGGAACCGTTCTTCGTCGCGCTGTTCCAGGGCGTCCTCGCTCTTTTCCTCCTCGAGATGGGCTTGGTCGCGGGTCGTCGCCTAGGGGACCTGCGGAAGGTCGGACCGTTCCTCCTCGCATTCGGCATCGTCATGCCGCTGCTTCACGGCTGCCTCGGCGTGTATCTCGGACAGCTCACCGGGCTCGGGCTCGGCGGCGCGACCTTGCTCGGCGTGCTCGCGTCGAGCGCGAGCTACATCGCTGCTCCGGCGGCCATCCGCATGTCGCTGCCCGACGCGAACCCGACCTATTATCTGACCGCGTCCCTGGCCATCACCTTCCCGTTCAATATCGCGCTGGGCATACCGGCCTATCTCGCGGTCGCCCGCTGGCTCTATTCCTGAAGATGAACACCCATCCGATGAAGCTCGTCACGATCGTGTGCGAAGCACATGCCCGCGACGCCGTCACCCGGTTGCTGTGCGAGGTCGGCGCCCACGGCTGGACGCTCTTCCCGGTGGAAGGCGACGGTTCGCAGGGCAGGCGTCCCGCCGACATCCCGGAATTCGCCAACATCCAGGTCGAAGTCATCGTCAAGCCCGAGGTCGCCGAGCGGTTGCTCGAGAGATTGGGCGGCGATTTCTTCCCGCGCTACGCGATGATCGCCTTTGAATCCGATGTGCGCGTGCTCCGTGGGGAAAAATTCTGACCCGGGAGCTCGGCGGGCGGTGTCACAGCAGCCCGCGAGCTTCGAGCTGGTCCTCGTCCAGACCCAGATAATGGCCGAATTCATGGATATACGTGATCCGCACCTCGTCGCGGTAGATCTTCGGATCGCCTTCCGCGAAATCCCAGAGGTTCTCGAGGAACAGGAAAACCTGCCGGGGCAGGGGACTCTGCTCACCGTCGGCCACATCGATGCCGTCGCCGACGAAAAGGCCGAGCAGGTCGGGGTCGAGGCCGTCCTCGACCAGTTCGTCGCTCGGCCAAGGTTCGTAGCTGACGGGGAGCGACTCCGCGTGCGCCTTCAGTTCCGGCGGCAGGACACCGATCGTCGTCTCGACCTCTTCCCGGGCGGTCTTGAGAAGCCATTTCCAATCATCGGGCATCGGCCGGATGTCGCACGCGGGCACAGCCTGAGGCCAGCGGAATCAGCCCCGGGACGCGTCCGGAAGACGTCATCGCGAGAGGGCCGAACTTCCTGTAAAAAAGCTCTTGTGAAAAATTTCACGTATCGCCAGCCTTGCGGCCTCATTTCGGAGAACGACTGCTTGCGCAGGGTTTTTGCGTCCCTGTACCGCCCGTTTTCCGCCTGAGATCTCATGCGCTTGATCAGGATATTTCTGGCTCTGACGACGTGGGCTTTGTTCTCGTTCGCGGGTATCGCGGCGGAACACGGAGCCCATGCCGCCGAGGCCGCGGCCCACGCCGAGCCCGCTTCCGAAGGTCTTCCGACGGCCGCGCCGGTTCTGTTCCATGTGGGGCCGTTGCCGGTGACCAACTCGATGGTCGTGTCCTGGGCTGTCGCTCTTTTGCTGGTCCTCGCGGTCCGCTTCGCCACCAAGGACATGAAGATGGTCCCGAGCGGCGCCCAGAATTTCTGGGAGTGGCTGGTCGAGGGGCTCTATGAGTTCATCGAGGGCATCATCGGGGCGGAGCTGGTGAAGAAGACCTTCTGGTTCTTCGCGACGATCTTCCTGCTCATCGTTACGACCAACTGGTTCGGCCTGCTGCCGGGCGTCGGCACGATCGGCTACGGGGTACAGACCGCGCACGGTTTCCATGTCACTGATCCGTTGCTCCGCGGCGCGAACGCCGACTTCAACATGACGTTCGCCATGTCGATGGTGTTCTTCGTATGCTGGATCATCTGGGCCATCCAAGCGAACGGCATCGGCGGTTTCCTCAAGCACATCTTCGCGCCGAAAGGCGACACCACCGGGCCTCTGTTCGTGCTGATGGTCGTGGTCTTCTTCGCGGTCGGCCTGCTGGAGATCGTCTCCATCATGTTCCGTCCGGTGTCGCTCAGCTTCCGTCTCTACGGCAACATCTTCGCCGGCGAGAACATGCTGGAGGCGATGACCCACCTCGGCGGGCCGGTCTTCGGCTGGCTGACGTCGCTGCCCTTCTATTTCATGGAGCTGATGGTCGGTATCGTGCAGGCGCTGGTGTTCACGCTGCTCACCGCGGTGTTCACGCTGTTGATCTGCTCGCACGACGAGGAGCACGCCCACGAACCGGGCACGGCCCATCACTGAAGATTTCGGCCGTCAGACGGTGGCAACGACTGCCGGGACGTCCGTGCAACACAAAACAAGACAACGCTATGATGCTCGCAGAAATCTCCGGTAACATCCACGTCGCCGCCGCCGCCCTTGGTGCGGCCATCGGCGTCGGCATGATCGGCAAGAGCGCTTCCGAAGCCGTCGGCCGTAATCCCGGCGCGGCCACGAAGATCCTCGTGCAAGCGATCTTGAGCACCGCCTTCGCCGAAGGCATCGTGTTCTTCGCCCTGTTCCTCTGGAACGGCAAGTGATCCATCCGGCGCGGGGCTCCGGCCCCGCGCCAATCTCCTTTTTCTAGCAGCGCACCATGAATCCAATCCTTCTTCTGGCGGCAGCCGAGGGCGGCCCGGTCGAGCAGATCGCGAAGACGTTCGGCGCGAACGTCCCGGCGCTCATCGCGAACGCCATCAGCTTCACCCTTGTCGCCCTCATCCTGAAGAAGTGGGCCGTCGGTCCCATCCAGACGATGCTCGAAGAGCGTCGCCGGTTGATCGCCGAAGGCCTCGCCAACGCCGAGAAGACCCGGTCCGAGCTCGCCAACGCCCAGGCCAAGTCGCAGGAGTTGTTGAACCAGGCCGGCCTCCACGCCAACAAGATCATCGAGGAAGCCCGCGCCGCTTCGGCGAAGATCTCCGAGGTCGAGCGCCAGAAGGCCGTGGCCGATGCCGCCGACATCCTCGCCAAGGCCCGCCAAGCAGGCGACGCCGAGCTGGTCCGCCTCAAGGGCGAGCTCCGCAAGGAATTCGGCAAGCTGGTGGTCGCCGCGAGCGCCAGGGTGTCCGGCAAGATCTTGACCTTCGAGGACCAGCAGCGTCTGGCCGAGGAGACGAACAAACAGCTCGCCGCCTGATCTCGCACGTCCTAGCCCTCGATGAAGATCAGCAAACAATCCCGGCGTGACGCCAAGACGTTGTTCGGTGCTTGCCGGGTCGACGGCCTCTTGGACGAGGGCAAGGTCCGCCAGACCGTCACCGCCGTCATCGCCCGACGTCCGCGCGGGTTCGCCGCGACGCTCGCCCACTTCCAGCGGTTGGTGAAACTCGACCTCGACCGCCGCAGCGCCCGCGTCGAGAACGCCGTCGAGACCTCCCCGGTGTTGATGGAGGCCATCAAAGCGAATCTCACCCGGCGCTACGGCCCCGGTCTGGATGTAACCTTCTGGGTCCGGCCCGAGCTGATAGGCGGCCTCCGCATCAAGGTCGGCAGCGATGTCTTCGATGGTAGCGTGGCCGCCCGGTTGGCCGCTTTGGAAACCACTTTTTGAACGGCTGGACGCAGCCCCTCCCTTCTACTCCCAACTCCCACTGATCCGATGAGCAGCATCCTCCAGGAAATCGAAGCACAGATCGCCGGCGTCAAGACGTCGGTCTCCAAGCAGAACGTCGGCGTCGTACGCGAGATCTCCGACGGCGTGGCCAAGATCGAAGGCCTGACCGACGCGATGCTCAACGAGATGCTCGACTTCGGCAACGGCGTCATCGGCCTCGCGCTCAACCTCGAGGAGACCGAGGTCGGTGCCATCATCTTGGGCGACTATCTCGGCGTCCGCGAGGGCACCGAGGTCCGCACCACCGGCAAGCTGCTCTCCGTCCCGGTCGGCAAAGGCCTGCTCGGCCGCGTGGTCAACACGCTCGGCCAGCCTATCGACGGCAAGGGCCCGATCCAGTCGGACATCTCCTACCCGGTCGAGAAGATCGCGCCCGGTATCGTGAAGCGGAAATCGGTCAGCCAGCCGCTCCAGACCGGCATCATGGCGATCGACGCGATGATCCCCGTCGGCCGCGGCCAGCGCGAGCTGATCATCGGCGACCGTTCCACCGGCAAGACCACGATCGGCGTGGACACGATGATCAACCAGGCCCGAATCAACAAGCAGGGCCGCGCTTCCGGCGACAAGAGCTTCCGCCCGGTCTACAACATCTACGTCGCGGTCGGCCAGAAGCAGTCGAACATCGCCCGCGTCATCGCCGAGCTGGAGAAGGCCGGCGCGATGGAGGACACCATCGTGGTCGCCGCCGCGGCCTCCGATTCCGCCGCCAACCAGTACCTCGCGCCGTTCGCCGGCGCGGCGATGGGCGAGTGGTTCATGGACAACGGGCAGGACGCCCTGATCATCTTCGACGATCTCTCCAAGCAGGCCGTCGCCTACCGCCAGGTCTCGCTCGTGCTGAAGCGCCCGTCGGGCCGCGAGGCGTACCCTGGCGACGTGTTCTACCTCCACAGCCGTCTGCTCGAGCGCAGCGGTCGCGTGAACGAGGCCAACGGCAACGGTTCGTTGACGGCCCTGCCGATCATCGAGACCCAGGCCGGCGACGTCTCCGCGTACATCCCGACCAACGTGATCTCGATCACCGACGGCCAGATCTACCTCGAGACCGACCTCTTCTACCAGGGTGTCCGTCCTGCCATTTCCGTCGGTCTGTCCGTCTCTCGCGTCGGTTCCGCCGCGCAGATCAAGGCGATGAAGCAGGTCGCCGGCCGCATCAAGCTCGACCTCGCCCAGTACCGCGAGCTCGCGGCCTTCGCGCAGTTCGGGTCCGATCTGGACGCGAAGACGCAGGCGACGCTCGAGCGCGGCAAGCGCATCGTCGAGCTGTTCAAGCAGGGCCAGTACAACCCGCTTCCCGTCGAGGCGCAGGTCGCCATCCTTTGGGCGATGCAGAACAACTTCCTCGACGACGTCCCGGTCGAGAAGATCAAGGATTTCCAGACCAAGTTCACCCAGTTCTTGGCCGACCGTAAGGCATCGCTCGTCGAGAAGATCCGCGCCGAGAAGGCCATCAGCGACCCGCTCGCAGCCGAGCTGAAGGCCGCCTTGGCCGAGTTCAAGCCGAGCTACCGCTGAACCTTTGACCTCAAACCACCCCATGAAGAAACTGATTCTCCCAATTGTGGCAGTAACATTTCTGCTCGGGTGTTCATCGGTTGAAACTTTTGATGGGGTGAAGCGCCAACCCAAAGCTCAGATTGATGTTTTGGTGCAGGGGCAAACGCCCTCACGCCCATACAAGATTATCGCGGAATTTTCCGACGAAGGTGACTCGGGGTCTGAGGCTAAAATGCATCGAAGGTTCGTTAACGATGCGAAAAAAATTGGAGCGGATGCTGTGATTCTGAAACAAGCTACGGACGGGGGATTCAGTTTCAGAGGCATGCGCGGCGGCAGTAAGATTGTCGTTGGTGCTACTGCAATCGTTTACGAGACACAGAAGTAGTCCGGGAAATCACCTTTAATCATGCCCAGCACGCGCGATATCCGCCGCCGGATCAAGTCGGTCAAGAACACCGCCCAGATCACCAAGGCGATGCAGATGGTGGCGTCGGCCAAGATGCGCAAGGCGCAGCAGGCCGCGCTGTCCGGACGCCCCTACGCCTTGTTGATGAACGAGGTGCTGGCCGCGGCGACCGCCGGAGCGGGCGAGTTCAGCCATCCGTTGATGGAGCAGCGCGAGGTCAAGAAGCGCGCGGTCATCCTGATCAGCTCCGACAAAGGCCTCTGCGGCGCGTTGAACACCAACCTGCTGCGCGAGGCCGCCAAGTTCGACAAGAACACGACCGTGTATGTCTGCGCCGGCCGCAAGGGCTCGCAGTTCGTCGCCCGTTTGAAGCGCGAGCTGGCCGCGGAGTTCACCTACAAAGATGTCCCGGCCTTCGCCGAGGCGCGCGCGATCTCTAGGTTCGCCCAGAACCTCTTCCTCGAAGGCAAGGTCGACCGCGTGGACGTGCTGTACACCAACTTCATCTCCACGCTGGCGCAGAAGCCCGAGCAGCGGCAGTTCCTGCCCATCGGCAAGCTCCAGGCGCTAGAGGCCGGCTTGGGCGGCCACAACGAGGCGCAGGACCTCGGCGCCGCGTCGCGCGAGTACGCGTTCGAGCCCCGCGCGGCCGACGTGCTCGGCAACCTGCTGCCGCACTACCTGAACTACCAGGTCTTCCAGTTCCTCCAGGAGGCCAAGGCGTCCGAGCAGTCCGCGCGCATGGTCGCGATGAAGAACGCGACCGACAACGCCAAGCAGCTCATCAAGGACCTCACCCTCGAGTACAACAAGCTGCGGCAGGCCAACATCACCAAAGAACTCCTCGAGATCACCAGCGCCGCGATGGCGATGGGCTGAGCCGAACACTTTCACTCCGAACTTTCATCCAACGCCCATGAGCAAAGGTAAAATCGTCCAGATCATCGGTCCCGTCGTGGACGTGGAATTCTCGGGTTCACTCCCGGCGATCTACAACGCGCTGACCATCGACTTCACTCCGCCCGGCGGCGCGGCGACCAAGCTGACGCTCGAGGTGCAGCAGCATCTCGGCGGCAACTGGATCCGCGCGGTCGCGATGAGCACCACCGAAGGCCTGAAGCGCGGCCAGGAGGTCCTCGACCTCGGCGCCCCGATCTCCATGCCCGTCGGCGAAGGCGTCATGGGCCGCGTGTTCGACGTCACCGGCCAGCCGGTCGACGAGCGCGGGCCGGTCAAGGCCGACAAATATTATCCGATCCACCGCCAGGCCCCGGCGCTCGTGGACCAGTCCACCAGCCCGCAGCTGCTCACCACCGGCATCAAGGTCATCGACCTCATCTGCCCGTTCCTCAAGGGCGGCAAGGTCGGCGCGTTCGGCGGCGCCGGAGTCGGCAAGACGGTCGTCATCATGGAGCTGATCAACAACATCGCGAAGCTGCACGGCGGCGTCTCGGTGTTCGCGGGCGTCGGCGAGCGCACCCGCGAAGGCAACGATCTCTACCACGAGATGGCCGAGGCCGGCGTCATCAACCTCAAGGAGCTCGAAAAATCCCGTATCGCGCTGGTCTTCGGCCAGATGAGCGAGCCCCCGGGGGCCCGTCTTCGCGTCGCGCTCTCCGGTCTCGCGATGACCGAGTACTTCCGCGACGAGAAGAACCAGGACGTGCTCTTGTTCGTCGACAACATCTTCCGTTTCTCGCAGGCCGGTTCCGAGGTCTCCGCGCTCCTCGGCCGCACGCCGAGCGCCGTCGGTTACCAGCCGACGCTCGCGGCGGAGATGGGCAACCTCCAAGAACGCATCACCTCGACCAAGAAGGGATCGATCACCTCGTTCCAGGCCGTGTACGTGCCGGCGGACGACCTCACCGACCCCGCGCCGGCGACGACCTTCGCGCATCTGGACGCGACCATCGTGCTCGAGCGTTCCATCGCCGAGCTCGGCATCTTCCCGGCCGTCGATCCCTTGGCGTCCAACTCCCGCGCCTTGGCGCCCGAGTTCGTCGGCCAAGAGCACTACGATGTCGCCCGCGGCGTGCAGAAGGTGCTGCAACGCTACAAAGATCTGCAGGACATCATCGCGAT
>JBBRQL010000020.1:0-32389 GCA_038226425.1 Verrucomicrobiota bacterium | reverse complement strand
GGATAACGCCCTCAAGATCGCCGACCCCGCCGCCGAGGAGGCGGCCAGCCTGTACGTGCTGGAGCTCTTGCCGCCCGGCGAGCGGGACGGCTTCGAGCGTCGCCTCGTCGCCGACCCGGCGCTGCGCGGCCTGGTGCGCGAGCTCCAGGGCAACGTGGACGCCTTTGCCCTCGGTGAACCGGAGCGTCCGGCGCCGCTCGCCGTCTGGGGCCGCATCGCCGCGGAAGTGCAGGGCGGAGAAGCACCGGTGATTGGTTTCCCCGCGTGGGCCCGCGCATGGGCCCCGCATGCGCTCGCCGCCGCCGCTTGCCTGGCCTGCGGCGCTTGGCTGCATTCGCTGCTCGCACCAAAGCTTGCGGTCGATCCGCTCGTCGCCCGCGCCGATGAAGACGCCGTCGCTCACACGGCGCCCGCGGCATCAACGGCTTCCGCGCCCGCGCCTTCCGCCACGGCGGTCCCGCCGGCGATTCCTGCACCAGCAGCCGCCCCTGTCGACCACGCCGCCATCGCCGAGGCCGCACGCTTGCGCGAACGCGTCCGCTTGTTGGCCTCGCAAGTGGAGGCGCTGAACCAAGTGCTCACGCAACAGGAGGCGCTGCCGAACGGGGTCACGCGTCTGCACGTCTTCAAGCTCGTCAACACCAACGCCACCGAGCTCCCGCGCACCGAGGGGACGCTCCGGTCGTTGCCCGAGACGCTCGCCCATCTGGCCACCGGTCAATCGGCCGTCTCGACCGCGACAACGGATCCTTCGGTCGCCGGAAGGGCCAGCGAGCCGGGGCCGGACACGACGTCCACCGCCGCGCCGCCGCCGCCGATCCCGGCCGGGGACGCCACGCTCGCCGGCACGGCCACGACGCCTTCCGGCCCGGCCACATCCATCGCCGGCCCGGCCCTGAAGGACGGCCAGCCGATCGGCTTCTACGATCCCGACACCGGGCATGGTGCCATCGCGCTCCCCGGCAGCGGCGACGCCAAGGACCAAGCCTTCGTCGTCTGGTCGCAGACCAGCGGCGCGGACGGCGTACCGGTCATCAAGAACGTCGGGTCCGCCAAGGTCATCGACCAACCGTCCGTGGTCTCGTTCGCCTCGCCCAACGCGAAGTCTGCGCTGCCGCCGTCCTTCTTCGTCACCTTGGAGCCCGTCGACGGCGCGAACGCCACAGCCGTGCCGACCGGCCCGGTGGTCGGTGCCCCGCCTCCGCCGACCACCAAGCCCTGACGGCATCTTCCTCCTCCGCTGCTTTCCCTCCCGATCCACTCGTGCCTATGAAGCTCATGAAACCCGATGCTCCCACATCCCGATGCCTGCTTGCGTCAGTATGGCTTCAGCCACACACTACGTTTCGATCCATGCGGTCGTTCCTGATCATCGCCTTGGTCACCGTGCTGATGGCTTTGCCATCGGTGCCCGCGCGCGCCGGTGAGCCGACGGGCCGGACGACCGTCATCACGTCCATCCGCGCCGTGGGCAGCCAGCTGGTCGTGACGGTGACGGTCCCGGCGGGCAAGCGCCGCGTGACGCTCGAGACGCGGCCGCGCCTGGTCCGCGGCGCTTGGACGCCGCGGGAAGCGCGTTGGAGCGAATCCGCGGCGGCCGGTGAGATCACCTTCGAACTGCCGCTCGGCGCCGACACAGAGATGGTCCGTGTCCGCGACGAGAGCGAAGCCGAGATCGGGCTGCCAGCGGGGTTCTTCAGCGGATCCAAAGAATTCGCCGGGACGAAGCAGACGGAGACCGCCGGCATGAAGACGGCCGGGCCCGGCGGCTTCGCCTTCGACAACGCCGTGACCGGCGTCCCGACCGCCATCCCGACGGCCGGCGCCACCGTGGATCGGGCGGTGGTCGAGTCCGACATCTGGAACGTCGATGGCCGCACGCTCTATTTCTTCAACCAGCAGCGCGGCCTGCAGATCGTCGACCTCGCGGACCCGGACCGTCCGGTCCTGACCGGCACGTTGCCGCTCGCGGTCTGGGGCGAGCAGATGTACCGGCTCCCCGCCGCGACCGCCGACGGCTCGGTGTGGCTCGCTCTCCTCGCCCAGCAAGGCTGCAGCGGCAACGCGAGCGAGGTGCTGCTCGTGCAGGTCAAAGAGGGCCGGCCCTCGCTCGCCGCGCGGTTGCCGGTGCGCGGCCAGATCAAGGAGACCCGCCTGGTCGGGAACGCGCTCTACCTCGCTTCCTACGATTGGTCCCAGCCGGAACCGCTCCCGGTGAAGGACGCCAAGGGCAACATCACGGGTTACGAATACCAGGCGTGGGAAAGCCGCACGGTCGTCACCGCCTACGACCTCGCCGATCCGTCGCGTCCGGCCGCGCAGCCCGAGGTCGAGCTGCCGGTCAGCCCCGACGCCATCATGGCGACCGACCGCTTCTTGTTCGTGGCGGTGACCGGCACGCGCCAGCCGAAGGACAACGAACGGCTCGCGGCGTGGGCCGTCGCGGGCAACCACGCGGTGATGGTGTTCGACATCAGCGATCCGCGCGGAACGGTGGCGCAGCGCGGCTTCTTCCTCACCGCCGGCCGCGTGGCGGACAAGTTCAAGCTCGGCCAGCTCGGCAAGCAGGGCGGCGCGCTCGCGGTCGTCTCGCAGGTGGATGGCGTCAGCATCCCGACCGAACATATCAACAAGGACGGCTCGGTCTCGAGCTCGTGGTCCTGGACGCCGCCGCAAGCCGTGCTCCAGACCTTCTCGCTCGCCGATCCGTCGGCGCCGACCGCGCTCGGCCGGCTCAACCTGGTCACGAACGAATCGCTCTTCGGCACCCGCTTCTCCGGCGACCGCGCGTACATCGTGACGTTCCGCCGCGTGGATCCCTTGTGGATCGTGGACCTCCGCGACCCGGTCCATCCGACGGTCAAGGGCGAGCTGCAGATCCCCGGCTACTCGACCTATCTACAACCGCTCGCCGACGACACCCGTCTGCTGGCGCTGGGCGTCGACGGGAGCCGCACGACGGTCCAGCTCTTCGACGTCGCGGACGCCGCGAAACCCTCGCTGCTCAGCAAGGTCTTCCTCGGCGAAGGCTGGTCCTGGAGCGAGGGCAACGCCGACGAGAAGGCGTTCCAGGTCTTCGCCGACGCCGGCCTCGCGCTGGTTCCGTGGCAAGGCCAGCGCTCGGGGTCCCAAGCAGGCCAGTGGTTCCAAGGCATGCAGCTCATCGACCTCGACCTGCGGGCCGGGACGTTGAAGACGCGCGGCGTGATCGACCACGCGATCCAGGCGCGCCGCGCCACCTTGCTCGGCGACCGCATCGTGTCCGTCTCCGGCCAGGACCTGCTCACCGTCGAGGCGACCGACCGCGACCACCCCAAGACCGTCGCTCAGCTGCCGCTGTCCACGCAGGTGGACCGCGTCTTCGTGGCTGGCAACCGGTTGGTCACCTTGCGCGACGGCGGCTCGGCCGCGGGCCAGGTCTCGCTGGCATCGGCCGCCGTGCCCGAGAAAGCGATCGCGACCGTGCCGCTGGAGGCGTTGCCGATCATCGGCGCCGACCGCCGCGGCGACCGGTTGTACGTGGTGCAGTTCCGCGCGGACACCTGGCGGAACGAAGCGACGATCGTCAGCAACGCCGTGGTCAAGAAAGTCGCGCGACCATGGCTTGAGCGGTCCATCACGAACTTCGTGGCCGTCGAGGTGCCGCCTCCGACCGTCATCATCGCGGTCACGAACATCGTCATCCGCGAGGACCTCGGCACCGACCTGAGGACCACCAACGTCACCGTGCAGGGGCGCAAGTTCCTGGCGCCCGCGTCCACGAACTGGGTGGCCACGACGACCACCAACACCTTCCCGCCCTCGCCGGACGACCCGACGCCGTCGAGCCACTTGTTGACCTGGACCCGGCCCGAGTTCACGCCGATGCCTTCGACCTGGAAGACGAACGCGGTGGTGGACATCGAGTTCATTTCTGTGCCGCCGCTGCTGGTCACCAACTGGGTCGCGGAGACGAGCTGGGAGTCGGTGCGGGTCCCCGGCGCGTCCCGATTCAGCGTCGTCGAGATCGGCGCGGACACGTTGCGCCTGCGGTCCGAGGTGGCCTTCGAGAACCCCGCCGATTTCTACGGCGGCGCGCTCACGGCGCTCTGGCCGGGCGACAAGACGATCGTCTGGACCCAACGCTCTGGCGGCTACTATTGGGGCGGCGGCGGGCCGATGATCGCGTTCTCCAAGAACGTCGCGGTCGCCGATGTGGCCACGACCGGCTTCGCGCCGGGCTTCACGGCGGGGTTGCCGGCGAGCCGTTTCTGGTGGGGTGGATGGTGGGGCGCCGAGACGCGGGACTTCCTCGCGTTCGACGTGGCGGACCCGGCCGCTCCGGTGCTCGCGTCGCGCACGCGTCTCGGCGGCACGAACGATTGGAACACCTTCAGCGACACCTTCGCGGACGGCGGCAAGCTGTTCGTGGGCCATCAGGTCTCGCGGTACACCGCGGCCACGGAGACCTCGACCATCGTGACCAACCAGGACGGCTCGCTGACCAAGCTGCCGGTCTGGCAGCCCGGGACCTGGGAACACCGGCAGTTCCTCGACGTGCTGGACTTCACCGATGCCGCCGAGCCCGTGGTGCGCGCGCCGGTCGGGTTCCCCGGGACGCTCAACGGCGTCTCGCACGGCGGAGCCTTGGTGTACGCGACCGGGCCGGATCCGAAGGCGCCGTCCGACACGGCTGTGCAGCAGCTCCATGCGCTCGCCTACGACGGGTTGCAGGCGAGCCTCGTGGCATCGCTGCCATTGCCCGCGGCGTATCCGCGGCCGGTGCTCGTCCGACCGGACGGCCAGGTGCTGCTCGGCCGCGCCGCCGCGACCACGAACGAGACGCCGGCGCTCGAGACATGGGCCGTGAGCAGCGCAGGCCGGTTCGACCGTTACGCCTCGCTCAAGCTCGCCGTGGCCGCCGATGACCTCCATGCCTTCGGCGACCTGCTGGTCGTCTCGGCGAGCGACCGATTCCTTTCGTACAACGCGGCCGATGCGGCCGCGCTGGCGCCGATCGGGGAAGTCGATCGCCCTTGCGCGGTCTGGCCCGATTGGGCCGGCGCCGATGCCACGGCCGCGACCGGACTCTGGTTGCCCCGCGGCGGCCAGGGTCTCTGGCATGTGCCGCTCAGACCGTGATGCGCTCCCGACGTCAACGCCCCGTCCCGCGCGCGCTGCGCTCCGCGTTCACGCTCATCGAGCTGCTCACCGTCATCGCCATCATCGGCGTGCTCGCGACGCTGCTCGCCTCCGCGCTGGCCTCGGCCAAGACCAAGAGCCAGCGGACCGTCTGCCTCGGCAACCTCCACCAGATCTCGGTGGCGGTGAACCTCTACACCGACGACACCGGCCGCCGCCCGCGGTCGATGACGCGCCTGACCCAGAAACCTTCGTGGCTCGCGAGCCCGCGCTCGCTGCTCTGCCCCGCGGACCCGGCGCTGCTCCGTCCGCGCGGACCGAAGGGCGAGACGAACCAGGCCTGGGGCAACCGGGCCAACGGTTCCCAGGAGCTCTTCTCCTACGACAAGAACCCCGAGGCCGGATCCTTCCAGGCCGAGCTGGCGGAGAAGACGGAGACGGTGCAGTTCTCGTACCTCCATCCGCTCGGCTGGGCCAAGCCGGCGTGGCAGAAGCTCGCGTCGCAGGGCGGCCTGGCCGGCGTGTCGGCCTGCCAGATCCACGGCGTGCGCGTGCCGTCGCGCAACGCGTCGTCGGAGCACCGCATGTACATGGACTATGAAGGGAGCACCTTCCGCGCGCAGCACGACGGCGCGGTGGTGAAGCGGAAGATCTTCCGGTCCGGTCCGGTAACGGAGAAGGACCCGGAATATCCTTGGGAGTTCTACACCGACACGGCGCCGGTCGAGCAAGGCCGCCTGTGAGACCCGCCGTGCCCGAGCCCGTGTTCCGGCTGGTCGAGCCCGAGGAGAAGGCGGCGACGGCCACGGTCCCGTCGCGCCAGTCGGAGGCGAGATGGTGGCTGGGGCTGATGTGGGGCGAATGGTTCACGCACGCCCGGCTCCTGCTCTTCTTCCTCGTCGCGTGGCTCGCGGCCTTCTGGCTCGTCCCGCTCTTCGCGCACCCGCTGTGGATCCTGATGGTCGGCATCGCCTACGCGCTGGCGGCGGGGCCGGCGTTCGGCGGCGCGGACACGATGGACGGCTGCGAGGAGTTCAGCTTCGCGCTGCCCGCGACGCGGCGTCAGCGCTTCCTGGCGCGGATCGCCGTGGGCGGGACCGGGCTGCTGGCGTTGACGACCATGAACGTCGTGGCGCTGAACACCGACCTGGCCGACCTGCTGCTCCGGGTGTTCCTCGACAGCGGCCTCGGCGGCGTGGAGCTGCGGCGGCCGGAGCTGCTCTACGGGCTGGTGTTCGCGTTCCCGTTCGCCGTGTTCGCGCTCGGCTTCGCGGTGGCGTCGCTGGCGACCGGACGGACGGTGGCCTTCACCGCGTGGGTGTGGGCGGCGTTCGGCGCGCTCGCGACCTTGCGCGGCGCGGCCGAGGCGGAGGAAGCGGTCTGGGACCGGCTCAACGGACGCTTCACCGTGCCGGGGTTGATCCTCGTCGGATGCGCGGCGCTCGGCGTCGCGGGCCGCGCCTACGGCCGGAAGGAGGCCGCGCCCGGCGGCACCCCGCTGCGCATGCCGCTCAGCTGGTGGGGCGGCCTCGTGCTGCTTCTGCTCGCGGGCGTGGCGGTCGCCTCCCTGCTGGTCTGGCTGACCGCGAACTTCAACCGCTGGATGTGAGAGCGCTCACGGGACGACCGCTTCGTCCCGCAACCGCCCGACCCCTTCGGACGGCATCCGTCCGTCGATTGATCCCGCTACCGGCAGCTCCGTGCCGACATGGCCGTCGGCGAACCATGCCTGCGCGCGGCCGGCGTGGCGGAAATGGACCGTCGCTGAGAGGACGTTCGTGTCGAAGTAGTAGAACTCCTCCAGCATCGGGTTCTCGACCGAGGCCGGCGGCTGGAAATCGTTCACCTGTCCGCCGTCGGCCAGGATGGCGAGACCGCTCGGGTGCGCGAACTGCGCGACAGGAAGCCCGGGCTGTCCGCGCGGGCCGGCCAGGATGTTGTAGGCGTAGCCGAAGGCCGCGCCCTTCGCCTTCGGCTTGAACCGCGCCGCCGCCGGATCGAGCGCCGGACACGTCTCCACGCCGCGGCCTTGCAGATACGGCCACAACGCGCCCTGCGCGGCGTCGAAATCCCGCGCGCCTTCCGCGCCGTCGCCGAGCCAACCGAACCAGTAGCGCCACCCGCCGTTCGTGCGCGCCGTCCGCTCGGAGAAGGTGCGTCCGCCGTGGTCGTCCCAGTAGAGCTGCGTTGCGAACCCGAGCTGCCGCAGGTTCGAGACGCACCGTGCCCCCTTCGCCGCGCGCTGCGCCTTGCCGAGCACGGGAAGCAGCAGGCCGGCGAGCACCGCGATGACCGCGACGACGACGAGAAGCTCGACGAGCGTGAAAGCGCGCTGGAACGGGGAACGCGGAGCGGGGAGCGGGGAAGGGCGCGCGTGAAGAAAACGTCGTTCAACCTGCCCTGCACAGCACCACGCTCGGCCCGCCGCCTTTGATCGCTTCCAAGTCATGGCCGTTCAGCGCGCACGCGATAGAACTGCCGCCCGGGCAACGCTTCCCGGAGGTCGGCGAGAATGAGACGTCCGCCATCGCCCGGCGACATCGCAACGTCGGACCAAGTCGACAGATCCCCGCTCGCCTCGAGCACGTAGCGCCAGGCGAACGCGCTCGTGAACGAGACCACGCCCGGCTCGGCCATCGAGACCGCGGCGATCGGCGGGTCCGGGAGCTCGATGCGCAGGCGGTCCACCACGCCGTGCGCGAGCAACGAATCGATCGTGGTCGCCGATCCGCTCCAGCTGATCAACGCGAAGGCATCCACCGCGAAGCTCGCGAAACCCGTGGGCAACCGCACCGCGTTCACCGTTGCCGTTTCCGTCCCGTCGCGGCGCAACGTCGTCGCCATCTCGCGGGTCGCCGCCGTGTAGGCGCAACGGACGCGCCACGTCGCTCCGTCGGCGAGGTCGAGGAAGTTGTCGAAGCTGAACGCCCGGCTCGTGCCGCCGCCGAAGATCACCGGCGAGACCGACGCCGGGCTGTCCCCGAAGCCCGGGATGACGCTGGCCGGGAACCAATCGAACTCGACCAGGTCCTCCGCCTTGCCGCGCGTCCGCGCCGGATATCCAGCGGGCAGACGTCCGAGCTTCACGAGACCGAACGCCACCTGCAACGCCGCGGGTCGACCGACGGGATCTCCTGCCCCGGCATCTGCGAGCCGGAGGTCGATCTCGAAGGCGAAATCATCTGCGGTCGTAAGGGTCGTGCCCAACGGTCGAGCGAAGAAGCTGTCGGGACACGACGAATCCCAGGTGACGGCGAGGGTCTCTGCACCGGCATCCCAACGAGCCAGGCCGTTGTCCCCGAAGACCTGCCATGCGCCCGCGACCGGATCGCGGATGAAGGCGTCCTCGATCACCGCCGCCGAAGCCGGACGCGCGCCGAGGAACACCATCGCCGCGAGGAGGACACCCGCGACGACTTGGGCGAGATCCGAGAGGGTCGAGCTGACCGGGCCATCGATCTTGTCCGCGTCGTTGCCGTATCCGAACGGGCAATGCCTGCAGCCGCTCTCGCAGCATCGCCCGCGTCTGAGATGGTACGCCTCGGTGAACACGCGATAGCCGGACGCCGGATCAACGTAGAAGTCTTCCGAGGCCGGCCACGATCCGTGCTCCGGAGCGATCGATGGGCGACCTTCGCGCGGCAGCGTCTTGGAGTGCGCGTGGCTTGCCGCCGCTTTTTCCCGGACGACGGACGGATGGTTGCGGGACGGAGCAACGGGGTCCGGTTGAAGCGCCGGCAACCCTTCATCGGAAACTTCGCTGCGGCTGAGCGGTTCGCGCTCCGCCTGTGCCTTCTCCACACACGAGCGGCAGATGCAGGCAAGGCGGCGCTGCTCGGCCGGGACCCGCGCGAGCAGCGCAGCCGGGAAATCCGTGCGCTCGCACCAGCACGGTCCCTTGCACGCGTCGGCCGTGCAGAGCTGGCAGGCGTTCGGCCCGCCGCAGAGCGGACAGCGCGCGACTTCGCACGCGCTGTCCGCGGCAGGATCTGTGGGCCGGGCGGTCACGGCGGCGCGTCAGCGGCGGCGACGGACGACGACCAGCGCGCCGAGACCGGTCGCGACCAACGCCCAGGTCGAGGGCTCGGGCACGGCGACCGCGCTGAAGCCGTCGATCTCCACCTTGCCGGTCAGCACCTCCACGCGCACGAAGCTGACGCTGTCCAGCGCCACCGCGTTGCCCTTCCCGTCGCGGGCCCAGGCGATGTCGTAGGCCGTCCCGCCGCCGCTGCCGGCATAGAGCTTGCGCACTCCGTCCAGGGTGAGCCCGGCGAAGTCGGAGGCGCGGATCGACGGGTCCACCGGCTTCCCGAAGTCCCCGCTGCCGTCCGTGGGGAACAACGATTTGAGGCCCGGCGAGAGCGTCGGCGAGAGGGTGAAGTAGGTCAGGCCGTCGTCGCTCACGGAGATCCGCGTGGTCGAGGTCCCGGAGCCGAAGACCTGGCCGTCCGTCGCCGGAGCGCCGATGTAGTTGAAGTCTTGGTCGAAGCCGTTGGTCACGACGAAGAAGCTGTTGCCGAAGACCTGGAAGTCCGCGCCGAAGGGGTTCACCGGGGAGTTCTTCACCGGCGCATCGAACCGCACCGTGAGCGATCCGCCGGTGCCGAGGCTGACCAGCTGGGTCTTGAGGTACGGTCCGGAGAACGGGTCGACCGGACCGCCGAAGGTGCCGGGCGTGACCCGGCTCGGCGAGCCGAGCGCGGAGGACGGGTCGGTGAAGCCGTCGGCGAAGCCCGTGCCGGTGGAGTAGCCGATGACCTTCGAGGCGTACTGGGCCTGGACGGCATGGATGGAGAGCGCTGCGAGGGACGCGAGCGCGAGGGATCGGATCTGCATGGGGTCTGTGTCTTTCACTACGGCGACGCGGTGTTCCGGCGCGGCGCGGGGTTGAGTCCAGAGACCAGTGCGAAGAAGGATGGATCCCGTCCCGTGGGACGTGGACGCCATGCCTCCGGCGCGGACCGAGAATGAAGGCGTGTGGGCATCCACAAGTCCGGGCACGCGGACAAGCGTACCCGGCTGGCCTCATCCTTCGCTTGGCGGCGAAGCGGCCATGGCCCTCACGGGCCACGACCTGACGAGCATCCTCGGCGCGATGTCCTGACTCCGGGCCTAGACCTCGCCCCCGCCTTCCCAGACTTGTGTCCAGTGGCTGCCTTGCGGCTTGGGGGTCTGTGTCCCGATACAGTGGCGCTACCGTCCCCGGTTCTCACGGGGTTCCCGCACTTCCGACGATGTTATGAGACGTTGCCGCGGCCGTGGCCGCGGCGGGTCCAAAGAACGCGGACGAGAAACTGCTGGTCGGCCGGTCGATGCAAGCGCGATCTCAGGGAAACCGATGCGCTCGCATCCCCGAGTTCAATTTCGGGGCTTGGACCGGCCCGGGTTCCACTGGGTTGTGAGGTCATAGACCCAGTGGAAATCCTCGGTGCCCGCAGCCGGCTAGGCACCGTGGGGGCGAAAATCACCAAGAATTGCCGGCAGGATTTGCTTTGCGGTTCTCGCGTGCCAGGCCTTACCTAACTTCATCCCTATGGAAGCCCACGTCGCCAGCTTCAAGGTCTGGGCTCTTGACGATGTCGTCTACGGCCCGGTCGAGCTCGAAGAATTGCGTGGCTGGGCCCGGGACGAGCGCGTGTCGGCGGAATCGTGGATCTACTGCGTCACGACCCGGCGCTGGAGCACTGCCCTCGAGCTGCCCGGCCTGCGGGAGCTGTTCGTCTGCGATACCGAGCCGGCGGCCGTGGTGCGGCCCGGTGTGCTGCGGCGCATCCGCGTGCTCGGCGACCTGAGCGACGAGCAGCTCACGATCTTCGCCCGCCTCGGCGAGGTGGTGCACTTCCCGCCCTTCACCACGATCATGAAGGTCGGCAGCGCCGGCGACTCGATGTTCTTCGTGCTCGACGGCCAGGTGCGGCTGCGGATCTTCGTGAAGGAGCGAGAGATCCTCATCGCGGTGCAGGAGGCCGGCGGCGTGTTCGGACAGATCTCGCTCTTCGACAGCGGCCCGCGGGTCACCGACGCCGTCTCCGATTCGCCGGTGATGCTCTTCAAGGTCACGGCGGCGGCCTTCCGCCAGCTCTGCCGCGCGCAGCCCGAGGTGGCGACGCCGGTGTTGCTCGCCCTCGGCCGCACGCTCGCCACGCGCATCCGCACCGACGACAAACATCTGTGCGAGATGGTGGCGATGAGCGCCTCCGTCCGTTGAGCCGCGCCGCAAAGGGATCGCCAAACCGGCGCGCCCCGGACACCTTGGCGTCATGGTCGAGCTCGAGGGTTCCCGTTTCTGCCGCCATCTGTCCCCGGAAGAACAAGCGTTGGTCCGGCGCCATGCCGTGCCGCGCACCTACCGGGCGGGCGAGGTGGTCTTCAACGAAGGCGAGGCGGGCGACGGGCTCTACATCATCCACCGTGGCCTGATCCGCATCACGGCGACCTCGACACCGGACCGGCAGCACGTGCTGTCGCGCATGGAACCCGGGGATTACTTCGGCGAGATGGCGGTCTTCGACGGCGGCACCCGCTCGGCTTCGGCGGCGGCGCTGGAGGATTCGTCGCTGAGCTTCGTGCCGATGGCCGCGGTGCTGGAGCTGCTCGAGCGGTCGCCGCTGCTCGCCGCCTCGCTGGTGCGCGACGCGAGCCTGCGGATGCGCGAGTTCAACCGCCGCTTCCTCCAGGAATCGCTCAAGGCGGAGCGCCTGCAGCTGGTCGAACGCCTGGCGCGGACCATCGTTCACGACTTCCGGAACCCGCTGAACGTGATCGGCATCGCGGCCGACATCGCCGCCGAGGAATCCGCCTCGCCCGACACGCGGTCCTCCGCGCGCGATCGGATCCGCAACCAGGTGGGCGTCCTGAACCGGATGATGCAGGAGCTGCTCGATTTCACGCGCGCGGTGCCGCCCAACGCGGTGCTGCCCAAGGTCGACTTCCCCGGTTTCGTGCGCGGCATCCTGTTCGAGCTGCGTCCCGAGGCCGCCCGCCGCGGCGTGGAGCTGGCGGTGGACGGCGAGGTGCCGGAGCTGCGGCTGCGGCTGGATCCGCCCCGGCTCACGCGCGTCTTCACGAATCTCTACGCGAACGCCTTCGATGCCATGTCCGGGCGCGACGACGCGAAGCTCCTGCTGAGGTTCCGGCACGACGCCTCGTGGGTGACCGTCGAGCTGTCCGACAACGGCAAAGGCATCCCGACCGAACACCAGGCGCATCTGTTCGAGCCGTTCTTCACCTACGGCAAGGACCATGGCACCGGCCTCGGGCTCGCGATCTGCGAGCGCATCGTCAGGGAGCACGGCGGGACGATCTCGGTCGAGAGCCGCAGCGGCCAGGGCGCGTGCTTCGCCTTCACCTTGCCCGTGCCCGCGCCGGAAGACACCGACACCGTCGGGCGGTTTTTCCTGAAGGCCTGACAAGGCGGCGCACCGTTTGCCGTTCCGGCAACGAGCCTCCGACATGTCATGTGCGCTCGTCCCACCAAGAAGAGGTGCCCTTCGCGGGTGGGCGCATCTTGACACTGCTCCCGGGAGCGCCGGTTTCCAACCGGCTGGTCGCAGCCTGGCCCGCCACCGGCCGCTTAAAAAGCGGCGCTCCGAACGCCACCCGCTCCGTCGCCGGGGCAGTGTCAAGATGTGCCCTTCGCGGGTCCTCGTCGGCCTTCCGCGTTGACCCGGCATCCACGGGCGATACGTTCGGCACCGCAAGCCGCAGAAAACCACATCACGCATCCACTATGTCCACACCTGTTCCTTCTCCGGGTCAGCCGCAGGGTTCGTCCCGCCGCGATTTCCTCAAGCGCGCCACCGCCGCCGCGACGGTGGCCGGGGCCGCCAGCAGCCTCGTCGGCTGCGCCACCGGCCAGGGCGGCGTCGCCTCCAGCGTCTCGTCCGGTGTCGCCCCCTACGCGGGACGCGTGCTCGGCGCGAACGACAAGATCGTCTGCGGCTTCGTCGGCGTCGGCGGCCAGGGCTACGGCGCGCACGTCAGCACCTGCAAGGACGTGGACGAACCGGCCAACAACATCGCGCTCGCCGCCATCTGCGACGTCTCCAAGCACCGCGTCGAGGCCGGCAAGGCCAAGGCCGGTCCGCAAGCCAAGGGCTACAGCGATTACCGCCGCGTGCTGGAGCGGAAGGACATCGACGTCATCTTCTGCGCCACGGTCGACCATTGGCACACGCGCATCACCTGCGACGCGCTGACCGCCGGCAAGCACGTCTACGTCGAGAAGCCGATGACCCGCTATCTCGGCGAGGCCTTCGAGATCTACGACACCGTCCAGCGCACCGGCAAGCTGGTGCAGGTCGGCTCGCAGGGCTGTTCCGACAAGAAATGGCACAAGGCCGCCGAATGGATCCGCGCCGGCAAGATCGGCCCCGTGGTGATGAGCCAGGGCAGCTACATGCGGAACAACCCGAAGGGCGAGTGGAACTACACCATCCAGAAGTGGTGCACGCCCGAGGACGTCAACTGGGCCGACTGGATGGGCAAGCAGATCAAGAACCAGGTCCCGTTCAACCCCGACCACTACTTCCGCTGGCGCAAGTACCAGCCCTATTGCTCCGGCCTGCTGGGCGACCTATTCCCGCACAAGCTCCATCCTTACATGCTGGCCACGGGCAACCCGGAGTTCCCGCTCCGCGTCGCCAGCGTCGGCAACCGCAAGGTGAACACCGATTCGAAGTCGGAGGGCGATTCCAAGACCGCCTACACCCGCGACGTGCCGGAGATCGTGCAGCTCATCGCCGAGTTCCCCAGCGGCATGGTGATGCACATCACCTCGAGCACGGTGAACGAGCAGGGCACGCAGGAGATGATCCGCGGCCACAAGGCGACGCTCACGATGGCCGGCAACAAGGTCGAGCTGAAGCCCGAGCGCCCGTTCGCCGAGGAGATCGACCCGGTCACCAGCGAGTCGTTCACGGGTGAGAACTCCGAGAGCGTGGCCAACCACCATCGCAACTTCTTCAAGGCCATCCGCGGCCTTGAACCGCAGAACGCCGGCATCGACCTCGCCGTGAAGGTGCAGACGGTCATCTCGCTCGCCGAGATGAGCGAGCGCCTCGGCATGATGTGCTACTTCGATCCCAAGACCCGCAAGGTCAGCGACGGCTCGGGCCGCGAGATCAAGGCCATCACGTACGGCTCCCTCGCCGCGTCCTGACCGGCTGGACATGCCGCAAGCACCGCCGGCTCCCGCGAGGGGGCCGGCGTTTTGTTGTCCGGAGGGCAGGCGATCGGCGCTCGGAAGGAAGCTGTCGAATCTGGAAAACAGGAAAGTAGGAGAAGCGCTCCGGAACTCGTTTTCCTGTTTTCCAGATCCAACAGATCGACGTTCCAGCTGGCCTGTGTCCGCCCGACGACGTCCGGCGTTCTGGCCGCTTGTCGCCGGCACCCGGAGCCGGGAGGATCCGCTCCTCGTGCTGCCCGACTTCTCCGTCGTCCAATGGCTCCTCGCTGCCCTCGCAGGCGTGGGCATCGGCGTGTCCAAGAGCGGGCTGCCCGGCATCAGCCTGCTGCACGTCGTGATCTTCGCGCAGCTCTTCCCCGGGCTCGCCTCCACCGGCGTCGTGCTGCCGATGCTCGTCTGCGGCGACATCGGCGCGGTGCTGCTCTTCCGCCGCGACGCCCGTTGGCCGCACATCGCGCGCACGTTGCCGCCGGCGGTCGTCGGCGTGGCGATCGGCTGGGGCATCATGCGCTGGGCGCAGGCGGCGCAACTGCCCGCGGCCAAGTTCAACCCGGTGATCGGCGGCATCGTGCTCGTGCTCGCGCTCGTCCAGCTGGGCCGCAACTGGAAGCCGGACCTCTTCGCGCGGTTGCCGCATTCCACGGCCTTCGCCTGGACCATGGGCCTGGTCGCCGGCGTGACGACCATGCTGGCCAACGCCGCCGGCCCGGTGATGGGGCTTTATCTCCTAGCGGTGGCGTTGCCGAAGGAGGCCTTCGTCGGCACGGCCGCCTGGTTCTTCCTGCTGATCAACCTGATCAAGGTGCCGTTCAGCGCGCAGCTGGGGCTGATCACCTTCCCGTCGCTCGCGTTCAACGCGGTCCTCGTCCCGTTCATCGCCTCGGGCCTGTTCCTCGGCCGCGCGGTGGTGTCGCGGTTGCCGCAACGCTGGTTCGACACGTTGATCCTGGCGTTCGCCGGCGTCGCGGCGATGCGGCTGCTCGGCGTCTTCTGAACGGAGGAGCCGGTGCGATCCGACCGCCGTCGCCCGAGGCCGGGGCCGCATTGCGGTCCGGCGTTCCCGGTCTAACTTGACGGGTGCCAAGATCGATCCTCGGGTTCCTCGCCGCCGGTGTGGTGGTCGCCGGCGTCGTCGGACTGACCGGTTGCCAAGCCACGCGCGCCGGCTACGCATCGGCGCCGTACCGCGTCGTCCGGACCGACGGGAAGGTCCAGGTCCGCGACTATCCCGAGCTGCGTCTCGCCGAGACGCCCATGGGGGGCGACGATTTCATGCGCCTCTTCCGCTACATCTCGCGCGGCAACTCCGGGGACCAGAAGATCGCCATGACCACGCCGGTCTTCATGGCCGAACCCGCGGGTTCCACCCGGACGATGGCTTTCGTGCTGCCGGAAGGTCTTGCGACGCCACCGTCGCCGACGAACTCCGCCGTTGCCATCCGCCGGATGGGTCCGGGCCGGTTCGCGGTGCTGCGGTTCCGTGGTTCGCGTCAAGGCCCGGAGGGCGAGGCGGCGACGCGCCTCCGCGATTGGACCCGGGTGCAAGGCCTCGCCACGACTGGCGCACCGACGTTCGCGTACTTCGATCCGCCTTGGACACCGGGTTTCCTCAGGCGCAACGAGGTGATGATCCCGCTCGCGGAACCCGCGACAGATTCCGTGCGTTGAACGGTGGAGGCGCCACGGCGGACCGGTGCCCGATTTCTAGATGCGCTCCTTCGCGCCGATGTCCAACGTCGGCCGGACACACATCGGGCATGGACGACAGGAAACTCACCGCCATCCGCAACTTCCGCCGGATCGACGACCGGATCGCGACGGGCGGGCAACCGACCGAGGCGCAGTTGCGCGACCTCGCCGCGGCCGGCTTCCAAAGTGTCATCAACCTCGCGCTGGCGACCTCGACCGATGCGCTGGCCGACGAACCGGCGAGCGTCCGCGCGCTTGGTCTCGACCACTTGCACATCCCGGTCGACTTCCAAGCGCCGACCGCCGAGGACTACGCCCGCTTCGCCACGGCGATGCATGAGTGGCGCGGGCGAGACGTGTTCGTCCATTGTGCCGCCAACTACCGGGTCTCGGTCTTCATCGCCATCCACCGCGTGATGGTGCTCGGTTGGCGGCGCGAGGCCGCGCTCGCGGCGGTGCGCGATGTCTGGGAACCGGACGCGGTGTGGGCGGCCTTCTTCGACGCGCGATGCGGGGCCGGCCCGGGCGCGTGACGCCGCGCGTCAGACGCTCTGCGGCGTGGGGTGCTCGTACGGGGCGCGGTACGGGCGGGCCAGCAGCGCGTTGGCTTCGGGGTCACCGACGACCTGGTGCTTCACCGGGTCCCACTTGAGCGTGCGGCCGAGTTTCAGCGACAGGTTCGCGAGGATGCACGAGGCGCTGGAGATGTGGCCCTGCTCGATGTCGGCGACCGGCTTCTCGCGGGTCTCGATGCAGGCGAGCAGGTTCTTCATGTGGCCGCGGATCGCGGGCGCGACGTGCTTCTCGAGGTCCTTCTCGACGTCGTCCTCGGGATACTTGTCGAGCTCCATGACCTGGTCCTTGTGGATGGTCTTGCCGCCGTCGCGCGGGATGAAGTCGTAGCGGAAGACGCTGGCCTTCAGCGTGCCCTTCTCGCCGTGGATGATCGCGGCCCACGGATGGTCGGGATCGGGCATGTCGCCCCAGGTGCGGTGGTTCCAGGTGACCTGGAAGCCGTCGAAATCGAAGGTCGCGGTCTGCGTGTCCGTGATGTTGGCGCGGGCCTGTTTGTCGTTGAGCACGCCGCCCCAAGAGGTGACCGACTTGGGCCAGCCGAGACCGAGCAGCCAGCGGGTCATGTCGAGCATGTGGACGCACATGTCGCCGACGATGCCGTTGCCGTACTGCATGTAGGCGCGCCATCCGCGGGGATGGACGATCTTGTTGTAGGGCATCATCGGCGCGGGCCCGACCCAGCGCTCGTAGTCGAGATGGTCCGGCGGCGCGGTGTCGGGCGCGGTGGCGAGCGTGTCGCGGCTGCGCATGTGCCAGTAGCAGGAGATGTCGACGCTGATGATCTTGCCGAGCGCGCCGGAATCGACGAAGCGCTCCTTGGCCTCGATGAGATGCGGCGTGCTGCGGCGCTGGGTGCCGATCTGGACGACGCGGCCGTACTTGCGCGCGGCGGCGAGCATCGCCTGGCTCTCCACGATGTCCACGCCGGTGGGTTTCTGGCAGTAGAGGTCGGCGCCGGACTTGCACGCCTCGATCATCGGCAGGGCGTGCCAATGGTCGGGCGTGGCGATCTCGACGATGTCGAGGTCCTTCTCGGCGAGCATCTGGCGGTAATCGCTGTAGAGGCGCGGACGTTTTCCGGACTTGTTCTTCTTCGCGGCGGTGTCCGCGCAATCCGCGAGCAGGCGCTTGTCCACGTCGCAGAGGGAGACCACCTCGACCGGCGCGACCTGCATGAGGCGGAAGAGGTCGCTCTTGCCGTACCAGCCGGTGCCGATGAGGCCGACCCGTTTTGGCTTGGGCTCGGCGGCGAACGTGGTCGGGACGTAGCTCGCGGCGGCGGCGACGGCGAGCGCGGTGGACCCTTGGTGGAGGAAGGTGCGGCGTGTCATCCGCCCTTGCTAAAGGGAGGAGAGCGGGGACACAAGCCCGCGGAGGGACGGACGTCGGACGTCGGACGTCGGACGTTGAACGTTGAACAGCGGCTGCCGGACTTCGGATGGCCTCGCGCAGCCAAAGGCTCAAAAGGAGGATCTCGTTGCGCTCCATCTGAGCCGGGACGATCCAGTCGGTTCCGGGTGGAACGGCCAACCTGGCCGTGCTCGGCACAAGCACGCCCCCAACGCGGCGGCTCGAGGCCCGCCGATGGATAGGCAGGATGCCTGTCCGACTTCTGAGCGCGGTTCTCAGATCCGTGGGACTTCCGGCAGGTCGATTGACGGCGCTTTCCCGGTCGGGGCTCGCTCGAACCGCTCGCCGAAGCGCGTGGATGCCGGACCAAAGCCGCCGTGCAACAGATAGAAACGGCCGTCCTCGACCCCCATCGACCGGTCGAGCCGCGCCTTCTTCCCGGTGGGATCATGGCTGAAGGTCGCGACCGTGAGCTCGGTCCATCGGCCGTCCGCCGTGCGGATCCATTGGTCCCCGTAGAGTGCCTTGCGCCGGAGGTGCCCGTTGCTGCCCCAGAAGTTCTCGCTGAAGCTGTGCAGGCCGCGGAGACGTCCGCCGTCCTTCGGCGCCTTGAAGCTCGCGATCAGACGCCAGCGGGGCTCCCCGGCCGCAAGGAAGTAGCCGGTGTAGAGGGTATGCGTCGCGTCGGCCGGGCGAGCGGTGACGTAGAAGCGCTGCGTCTCACCGGTCTTCCACGGGAAGACCAGATGGCTGTGGCCGCCCGTGCCTTCGTTGCCGAAATCGGTGGCGACCACGTCGTCGCCCTTGGCGAGCAGCTGCACCCGGTCCTCCTTCGAGACTTTGGCGCGGTCCACCGCCTCGTTCCCGCTGTCCCAGACGCTGAAGATGATGCGGCGCTCGGTCGCGCTGTTGACCTGCATGCCGAAGTAGCCGCGGTGCCAGCCGCACGCCATGTAGAACGTGGAGGTCGGATCGTCGACCGCGGTGACCTCGTCGTAGAAGCCCTCGATCGGCAGGTCCTTGGGGGTCGGGTAGGCGAGATGGACGGATGCGGCGTTGCGGCGTTCCTCCAGGTTGAAGTGCGCGTCCGCCATCGCCGGCCCGTCGAGCAGGAGCGCGTCGAGGTCGCCGGACGGGCTTCCCGCCGCGTTGAGAGAAGCGAGCGTGAAGCGCAGCGGACCGGCCTCCTTCGCCTCGAACTCGCCGAAGTCTGCCGCGACGATCTTGTCCTCGCCCGCGCCGGTGACCGAGGCATCCCGCGACTGCCCGGCCGCGGTCAGTCGAAGCTTCGAGACGGTGCCCGCGGGCAACCGCAGGGCGACCGACGCGGTGAACGTCCCGGTGGACCTCACGTCGCCGAACCAGAGCACCTTCAGCGCGGGATCCTTCCAGCCGCGGATCCCGGTCTTCTCAGAGACGCGGGCACCTTCGGGCGAAGGGTCGAGATAGGCCGTGAACGCGGGCACGCGCAGCTCGGCGACGGCGACGGACGAGGCCAGGCACCAGCCCAGCCACGCGGGGAAGAGGAGACGTTTCATCCGGGCCGCGAGCCTAGCACGAACGGCGCCGCGAGGCATCGTCCGCGTCTGCCGGTACCGCGTCTCCCGGACCCTCCGCGCATTTGCTTACGCATCGGCGCGACCTATCCGTAACGTCGGCACATGGCTGTCGAGTTCAAAGACTACTACGCGACGCTGGGCGTCCCGCGCACGGCGACCGAGGAAGAGCTGAAGAAGGCCTTCCGCAACCTCGCGCGCCGGTACCATCCGGATGTCGCCAAGGACAAGAAGGGCGCCGAGGACAAGTTCAAGGAGATCAACGAGGCCTACGAGGTCCTGAGCCATCCGGAGAACCGGAAGAAGTACGACACGCTCGGCGCCGACTGGAAGCAGGGCGCCGGGTTCCAGCCGCCGCCTGGCGGGCGAAGCCGACGGGGTCCGCAGCCGGGCGGCGGTCCGGAGTTCGAGTTCGGCGGCACCGGTTTCAGCGATTTCTTCGAGCAGTTCTTCAGCCGTGGCGGCCAAGGCGGCGGCGTGGGCGGTTTCACTTCGGACCCCGGTGCCGGGCCCGGGTCCCCCCGACGCGGCCACGACGTGGAGGGCGACCTCGCCGTCTCGCTCGAAGAAGTGCTCCGCGGGACCATCCGCTCGGTCTCGCTGCGCTCCACGGATCCCGCGACCGGCGAGGCCACGACACAGACTTTCAAGGTCCGCATCCCCGTGGGCGTCCAGGACGGCCAACGCATCCGCGTCTCCGGCAAAGGCGGCGCTGGCACTGGCGGGGCCGCGGCGGGCGACCTGATCCTGAGCGTGCGCCACAGCGCTCATCCGGAACTCCGCGCGCGCGCCGCGGACCTGCTCAGCGATCTCGAGATCGCGCCGTGGGAAGCGGTGCTCGGGACGACGCTCGCCGTGCCCACGCTCGAAGGTTCGGTGACGCTGCGCGTGCCGGCCGGGACGCAGGACGGCAGCCAGCTCCGCGTGCGCGGACAAGGCTTGCCGAAGGGCAGCGAAGGCCGCGGCGACCTCTACGTCACCTTGGCCGTGAAGCTGCCGGTGACAGTGACCGATGAGGAACGCTCGCTCTGGGAGGCGTTGGCGAAGGGCTCGAGCTTCGACCCGCGGGCGGCGTGAACCGACGGGAGCGCGGCCGGCCGGGCCGCGTGTGTCCCGCCGCGCGACCCATCGCGGGCAGCAGGCCCGGTCCCGGGCCGACGCCACGTCATTTCTTCGCCGGGCCCTCGTGGCTGGTCGCGAGGTACGCGAGCAACGCGGCCAGTTCCTTCTCGCCGAGCGATTCAAAGCCCGTGGGCATGATCGACTGGTTCGACGACTCGAGGCCCGCGATGTCGCGGCGCTGCACGACGTGCTTCTGGCCGGTCAGGTCGGTGAGCTCCACGCTGGTCTGCGTCTCGGCGTCGAGCCGGCCGGCATAGGTGTCGCCGGACTTGGTCGTGAGGTTCCAGAGCCGGTAGTTCGCCTCGACCGAACGGTTCGGGTCGAGCACCTCCATGAGGATGTCCTCCTTCGGCCGGGCACCGATGCCGGTGAGCTCGGGCCCGATGTTCGCGCCGGCGCCGCTGAACTTGTGGCAGACCGCGCAGTTCTTCGTGAACACCTCCTTGCCCAGCGCCACGTCGCCGTCGCGCTTGGCGACGGGCAGGAACTTCTTCACGACCTCCTCGCGGTCCGCCGAGATGGCTTGTCCGCCGTTGATGAGCGCGGCAGCGCGCTGGCCGATCTTCGGGTCGCGGCTGGTCCGCAACTGCTGCCAGTTCTCCGGCCCGAGGTCGTTGCGGAGGACCGCGCCGGACGCGACGGCATCGAGCAAGGTGGCGGACCACTCGGGACGCCGCAGCAAGGTGCCGAGCGCGGCGCGCTTCTGGCCGGGCGACAGACGCGTCCATGCGCCGATGACCTCCGCGGCAGTCGAGGGCAGCTTGCTCTCGGCGAGCACCCCGAGAAGGCCGCCGCCGAACATCGGCGCGACCTGCGGCGTGACCTGCGCGAGCACGGACTTCACCGTGTCGGAGGTGTCGGCGATGCGGACGAGATTGCGCGCCGCGGTCAGGCGGTCGGCCTCCGCGAGCGCCCCGTCGGCGAGCTGCGCGCGCAGGCTCTTGACCGAGACGGCGACCTGGTCGGCGAAGAGGTCGAGCGATCCCCACTTCTGCGCGACGACGAGAAGCTTGTCGCGCGAGCCCGGTGTGAGCGCCTTCATCATCTGGCCGAGCTGCGACCGGTCGTCGTCGCTCAACGACGGCTTGCGGCCGTCCGGCCAACCGGCGGCGATGCCGTCGAGCAGCGCCGCCGTCGTGGCCGCCGGCGCATCGGCGAACGCACCGATCACGCCGGCGACATCGGCGGGACCGGGGCTCGCGTAGTGACGGGCCACGATGCGGATCACCTCGGAGACTGAGGGCGGGAAGATGTCGCCGGCGCCGAGCAGCGCGCGGCCGAAACCGAGGTTGTGGCGCACGGCCGCGGCGGTCGCGGCCTCGCGGAGCCAGCGGTCGTCGGCGTTGCTCCGGTCCTTCAGCGCCGCGGCCACCGCGGTCCCGACCGGCTCGCTCTCCGGTGATTCGGCCAAGGCCAGGAAGGTCGCCAAGCGCACTTGGGCGTCGCTGTCGGCGAGCAGGTTATTGGCGATCAGCACTTCCACGGAAGCCTCGGTGCGCGGCAGCACGTTGACGGCGGCGCGCCGGACGGCGGCGCTCGGATGCTTGAGCGCCGCGACCGCTTCGTCGCCGACCGCGCCGAGGCCGTGGAGCGTCCAGAGCGCGTGGATTGCCCCGACGTTCAGGCCGAGCTCGTCCACCGACTTGTCCTGCACGAGCACGACGAGCCCGGGCACGACGTCCTTCCGGCCGCGGTCCACGAGCAGCCGTTGCGCGTGGAAGCGCCAGAGCTGGTTGTCGTTCTTCAGCGCGGCGACGATGTCGGCGGGCGCGGTCTTGGCGAGCTGCGGCGCCTTCGTCGGCGTGCCGGCGGCCGAGGCGACGCGGTAGATGCGGCCGTGTCGCTTGTCGCGGATCTTCGTCTCGTAGGCGTTCCCCTTGCCGTTCTTGAAACCCTGCGGCACGGGGTTGTGCTGCACGATGTAGTTGTACCAGTCGATGACCCACACCGCTCCGTCCGGGCCGACCTCGGCGACGATCGGCGCGCTCCATTCGTCGTCGCTGGCGAGGAAGCTGCCGAGGTTCACCGCCTTGAAATCCGCGCCCGCCGCGTCGAGACGGAAGTGGCCGATAAGATGGCCGGTCGGCTCGGTCACGAAGGAGACCTTGTTCCAGTACTCCTTGGGGAAGGCCCGCGCCGTGTAGAGCGCATGGCCCGCGCCGGCGGTGTACATGCCGTGCTGGTCCACCTGCCGCACCTTCTCGGTGACCGGATAGATCGCCTGCGAATCGGCGATGGTCTCCATGCGCGACGCGCTCCAGCCGGAGACGGCCTCGTAGAAGCGGTTCGGCACCGCCATGTACCAGCTCGCGTTGCGGTTCGCCGTGGAGCCGAAGACGGTGCCGTCCTCGCTGAGGCCGAGACCCCAGGTGTTGTTGTTGCTGGAGCGGAGGAACTCGAGCGCGCTGCCGTCGGGCTTGAAGCGGTACACGCCCATGCCGAACTCGACGTGCTTGCCGCCGACCTCGCCCTTGAATCCGCTGTAGCCGACCGTGCCGTAGATGTAGTTGTCGAAGCCGCGGCGCAGGTTGCTCGCGGTCGCGTGGGTGTCGCCCATGCCCCAGCCGGAGAAGAGCACCTTGCGCACGTCGGCCTTGTCGTCGCCGTCCGTGTCCTGGAGGAAGAGCGTGTGCCCGCCCTCGATGACGACCAGCCCTCCGTTGGCGAAGCAGAGCGACGTGGGGATGCTCAACTTGTCGGCGAAGATGGTGAACTTGTCGGCCTTGCCGTCGCCGTCGGTGTCCTCGCAGATCTTGATGCGGTCGCGGCCTTGTCCCTCGGGCTGCTGCTCGTTCGGGTAATCGACGGTCTCGGCGATCCAGAGACGTCCGCGCTCGTCCCACGCGAGGGCGATAGGTTTGGTGATGTCGGGATCGGCGGCCCAGAGCTGCGAGGTAAAGCCCGGTTGGGCGACGACGTGCTGCGCGGAATCGCCGGGCGACAGCGGCGCCTGCATCGTGGTGATGGCCTCGGTCTGCGTGCCCCACTTCGCGCCGGCGACGTAGTTCGGCAGCGGGTCGGGCGACGGCGTGTAGGCGAACGGCTTCAGGCCTGTCTTCGCCTTGAGCGGATGGATGTCGCCGCCGTCGGCGACGGCGCGGCCGGCGCAGGCGGACGCGGCGGCGAGGACGATGGCGAAGAGATAAGAGCGTTGCTTCATGGCGGCGCGGGACGATGTCGGTAGAACGGCCGAGAAGCTACCGGCCCGCGCGCCGAAGGCCATGAGGCTTTGCGCGAATCGGATGAGCTATTTGTCCGCGGTCGCAGCCGTGCCGGCGAGACCGGGCACCGCCTCCGCCTTAGTCATGTCGAGCTCCCCTTCCCACTTGGCGATGACCACGGTGGCGACGGCGTTGCCGGCGAGGTTGGTGAGCGCGCGGGCCTCGGACATGAAACGGTCCACGCCGATCAGCAAGGCGAGCCCGGCGACCGGCAGCGAATGCGTCGTCGCCAAGGTCGCCGCCAGCGTCACGAACCCGCCGCCGGTGACGGCCGCCGCGCCCTTCGACGTGAGCAGCAGCACGCCGAGGATGCCGAGCTGCTGCGCCAACGTGAGAGGAGTGTCCGTCGCCTGCGCGATGAAGACCGCGGCCATCGTCAGGTAGATGCTCGTGCCGTCGAGGTTGAAGGAGTAGCCCGCCGGAACGACGAGCCCGACGACCGGTTTCGCGCAGCCGAGGCGCTCCAGTTTCTCCATCAGGCGGGGCAGGGCCGATTCCGACGACGACGTGCCGAGCACGAGCAGGAACTCCTCGCGCAGATAACGCAGCAGCGGCCAGATCCGTAGGCCGTTCGCGCGCATCACGAGACCGAGGCCGACGAGCACGAAGACCGCGCACGTGAGGTAGACGCAGGCCATCAGCTTAGCGAGCGAGAGCAGCGTGCCGGCGCCGTATCTTCCGATGGTGAAAGCCATCGCGCCGAACGCCGCCAAGGGAGCCGCCTTCATCACCAGCGCCACGATGCCCATGACGGCATCGCCGACCGTGTGGACGAGCTCGAGCACGGGCTTGCCGCGCGCGCCGAGCCGGCTCACCGCGACGCCGAAGAGGACCGCCAGCAGCAGGACCGGGAGCAGCTCACCCGAGGTGAAGGCACCGACGAAGGTGTCGGGGATCACACCGAGTATGAACTCCGTCGCGGTGAGGTGTCTGGCCGTCGCCGAGAAGCCCTGGACCGCGCTGGCGTCCAGTTTCGCCGGGTCGGCGTGGATGCCGTCGCCCGGACGGACCACGTTGACCACGAGCATCCCGAGCGCGAGCGCCACGGTGGTGACCGCCTCGAAGTAGACCAGCGACTTCAGTCCCACGCGCCCGACCTTGCGCAGGTCGCCGACGCTCCCGATGCCGGTGACGAGGGTCGTGAAGACCAGCGGCGCGATGACGAGCTTGATGAGCTTGACGAAGGCGTCGCCCAGCGGCTTGAGCTGGACCGCGGTCGCCGGCGCGAAGTGTCCGAGCAGCGCGCCCGCCACGATGGCGACCAGGACCTGGACGTAGAGGCTGCGGAGGAGGCGCATGGGGTCTCGACGACATTCCTCGCTGCGATGTCAGCGGTCCACGTGTCTCCGGCGGCGGAGCGCGGCCCGGCGGTCAGCGAGGGCCTTGTTCTCGGAATCGTTCCGGCTGAAGAGGAACCGGCGCGTGACCGGCGCGGTCTGGATGACCCGGGCCCGCGGCGCGGCGGCGGCGGCCTTCTTCATCTCCGCCTTGTCCTCGCTGAACAGGAGGCGGGTCTTCGGCGGCTGGATGAACGAGATGAACATCGCGTCCGTCCTGACCGTATCCGGGGTGATCGCCTCCCGTTTCCGGTACTCGACCGTGAGCCGCTCCAACGCGCCCAAGAAGAACCAGAGCAGCGCGCCGCCGGGGATCGCCAAGAACGGCGAACCGGTCGGCATGATGATCACCGCGATGATGAACATGGCGCCCGCCGGCACCCCGACGATGGTCAGCGGCGTGTCGCGCAGCTCCTTCATGTTCCGGTACGCATCGAGGGCCCCGGCGATGAGCAGCCAAAGGAACACGCCGATCCCTACGATGCCCATGTCGACACCCAAGCGGCCGATGTCGCCATCGATGCTCCTGAACCGGAAACCGCTCAGCTGGTTGATGAGCGCGAAGGGGACGCCGTGCCCGGACATGCCCAACCCCCCGCCGAAAGGAGCATCGATGAGGGCGCTCATCATCGGGTAGAACACGATGTAGAGGCGGCCGTACAACTCGTCGGGATCGATCAAGCTGCTGAAGCGGTTGAGCGAATCGCCGCCGGTGTAGATCGACCCGACCTTGAAGGCGATGAAGGCGACCGCGGGCGCGAGGATGTATTGGAGGATGTTCCGCCGGTACCAAGCCGTGAGGATGAGCCCCATCGCCATCATCACCATCGAGGTCCGGGAACCGCTCAAGACGATCCCGTAGGCCATCGGCGCGGCGCAGGCCAGGAGGATGATGCGTTCCTTCCAGGAGTTGCCTGCGACAGAGAACCGGGAGACGGCGAACATCACGGTGTAGGCCATCGTGCCGCCGAAGGCCGCCGCCGAGACGAAGGTGGAGAACGCCCGCAACCGGGCCTCGCCCTTGCTGTTCGCGTAGAACGTGTTGAAGAACTTCGCCGCGAACTCCGCGTCCTCGGCCATGCGGCGGCGGATCTCCTCCGGGGTCTGCATCATCCCGTAGATCCCGGTGAGCGCACCGAGGAGGATGATGATCCAGAAGTACACCTCGACCTGTCTCACGCTGCGGACGAGATGGTACCCCAGCAAGAAGGTGAGCGGGATGAAGCACCATCCGCGGAAGGCCGACAAGATGGCCACCCACGGGACCCCGAACGGCAAGATCATGTAGAACACCGCCAGCATCACGAAGACCTTGAGGGCGTTGCCCATCCGGCCCGCCGGCACCCACGGCTCCATCCTCGGCACCTGCGCCAGGGTCACGGCCAGCGAGAGCAGCAGCGGGATGTCGAACGCGAACGTCGTCAATATCCCGCGGTAACGGAGTTTCATCCATCCGTGGAAGAACCCGATCAACAGCATCGCGATGAACAGCAGGTTCCCGGCATGGTTGTGCGCGAAGAGAGAATAGAACCCGCTCCACGAGGAACGCTTTTCCCCGGAGGCCGCCGGGACGGCCATGGCTTCTGCCGTCTTCATCGGGATGTCCTCCGCGCCGCGGCGCCGTCCGTCAAGCGGAGGTAGATCGCCTCCGTCCGCCGCGTGTGCTCCTCGATGGTGAACATCGCCCGCACCCGCGTCCGCGCAGCGGCACCGAAACGCGCCCTCTTCTCCGGGTCGCCCAAGGCATCCGCCAGCGCGGCGTCCAATGCCCCTTGGTCGCCGACCGGTGCCAGCCAACCGGTCTCGCCCGGCACGATGATGGCCGCCGGCCCGACCGCCGCGAATGCCACGACCGGCACGCCGAGCATGTTCGCCTCCGCGAGCGCGAGCCCGAAATCCTCGAGCAGGGCCGTGTGCAGCAGCACCGCGGCGCCCGCCTGGAACCCGGCCACGTCCTCGTCAGGGATGAAACCGGTGAAGGTCACGCGGTCGGCGATCCCCAGGTCCTTCGCCTGCTGCCGCAGCTCCTCCGCGTAGTCCTCCTCCATCCCGAACAACGCCGCGCCGACGAGCACGCCTTGGATGTCGTGCGTCTTCGCCGCGGCAGCGATGGCGCGGAGGAAATGCGGTTGCCCTTTGTGCCGCTGCAACCGCGCGCACATCGCCACCCACGGGCGCGAGGCTGGGATCCCGTAGCGGGCGGCCAAGACATCCCTCGAGGCATGGCGCGCGAGGCGGGCCTCGTTGACCCCGGGCCAGACCACCTGGCTCTGCCAGCCGCGGGGTTTGAAATGGTCGGCCGTCGCGGTGCAGTTGGCGATGACCTGGTCGGTTGGCAGCGACATCAGCGCGCGGGTGAAAAGCCCGGGAGGTTCAGGGCTGTGGACGGTCACGACGTTCGGGACGCCGGTCAGGCACCGCGCGAGGCCGCCGTAGGCATGGGCCCGGAACCCGTTGCAGTGGTACAGCCGCAGGTCGTGCTCGCGCGTCAGCCGGCAGATCGAGCGCACCGCACCGGCGACCCCGAGAAGGTCGCGCATCCGGTGCTTCCGCAGCACGTGCGTCGCGACGCCCATCTCCGTCAGCTCCTTCTCCAGCGGCCCCGGCCGAAGCTGGATGACGACCGGCTCAAACCGGCTGCGGTCCATCACACGGAACGTCTGCAGCATCGTGACCTCGGCGCCGCCCTTCTCGCCGACGCACGAGATCCAGGCCACGCGGGCCGGTGCGCTCACGCGCGGACCTCCCGGCCGGGCAGCCACGCCTCAACCGCTCCGAGCACCCGTTCCGGCGCGATCAGCTCCATGCAGTCCTTCACCGGGCAGCGGTCGTCGAACCGCGGCTTGTAGCAGGCCTGGCACGGCAGCCCGGGTTCGAGCCGCACGCCGCGTCCATAGAGGTGGAACTCGTGCCCGTTGAAGATGTTGTTGAACAGCACCACCGGCTTCTCGAGCGCGATGGCGACGTGCATCGCCATCGTGACTGCCGTGACGACGACATCGGTCGTCTCCACCAGCCCGAAGAACTCTTTCGCCGGACGCACGCCCTCGTACCGGGCACCGGTCCCGGCGGCTAGAGCTCGGTTCCGCCCGTCCTCGGCGGGACCTCCGAGCAGCAGAGGACGCCAGCCCTTCGCCTGGATCGCCCGGATCAGCGTTGCCCAGTGTGCATCGGGCCACAGGCGCGTCCGCCAGACATCGCTCGCCCCGGTGTTCAACCCGATGAGGGGCGCGTCGACGGGCTTGGCGAAGTTCCGCGGGAACCCTTCCAAGATATACGTCTCGCCCTGCCATTCCCAGCCGCACAGCTCGAACATCTCGCGCACGTAGTGCTTGGTGTTCGCCTTCATGCGGTCGTCGAGCACGCCGGTGGACCACTTGGCCTCCGCGCGCGCGTCGAGCGGCACGATCCGCCCGGCCCGGTTCAGGCCGAAGCCGCGCTTCTCCCGCGCGCTGATCTTTCCCGCCAGCGCGCAGACCTCGAAATCCTTGTCCAGGCTCAACAGCAGGTCGAAATCCTCGGCCAGCAGCCGGAGCGAGGTCTCCCACGAGTGCTTCAGGACGCGGTCCACGTGGGCCGCCGGCACGAAATCCGGGAACGAGGTCACCCAGGTGACCTCGGCCTGGGGATGCAGCGCCCGGATCTTCCGCAGGAGCGGCGTGCAGCGCAGCACCTCGCCGGCGAGCCCCGCCTTGAGGACGAGGACCCGGAGCCCGGGCTTGCGGTAGCTGGGGCAATCACCGCAATGGACCCCTGTCTCCTTGTGGGGGCGGCACGGCTTGTAGCCGTTGAAATGGAGACAGTCGTCGTGGATTCCAGCGATCATCGTTCGGACCCGGAGTAAATCGGTCGGCGCCCCGGCAGGCAAGCTGGCCCGTCGCGCGGCATTTTCCGTGCTCAGCAGGGCAAGCCGCCGAGCACCTCGGCGTAGACAGCCTCGGTCCGCCGCGCATGTTCCTCGGCGCTGAACCGCGCGACCACCCTCGCCCGTCCCGCCGTTCCGAACGCTTGCCTCTTCGCCGCGTTCCCGAGCGCTGACCGCAGCGCGGCGGCCAACCCGTCCTCGTCGCCGACCGGCACCAGCCATCCCGTCTCGCCGTCCACCAATATGGCGGCGGGACCGACCGCCGCGTAGGCCACCACCGGGACCCCCAGCGCCTGCGCCTCGGCGACGGAGATGCCGAAATCCTCCTCCAGCGCCGGATGGACGACGACTTCGCTCGAGGCGAGCAGGCCGGCGAAATCGGCATCGCTGGCGACGAAGCCGGTGAACGTCACCCGGTCCCGGATACCGAGGCCTTCCGCGAGGGCGACCAGTTCCTGCTCGTAGTCCGTCTCCTGTCCGAACAAGGCGCCGCCGATGACGACCCCGTGGACATCCGCCTCCCGCGGCACGACGGCGAGCGCGCGAAGGAAATGGGCCTGCCCTTTGTAGCGCTGCAGACGGGCGCCGACGCTGACCCAGCGACGTTCCGCCGGAAGCCCGAACCTCCTCACGAGCTCTGCGCGCGACGTGTGGTCCCCGAGACGTTCGACGTTCACGCCGGGCCAGATCATCGAGGTGGGATGACCGGCCGCCTTGAAATGGTCGTCCGTCCGGGGGCAGTTGGTGAGCACGCGCCGCGTGGGCAGCCGGTGGATGAACGTGGCCAATGCCGACCGGTGCTCGAGCGTGTGGGCGGTGTAGACCTCCGGGATGCCCGCGCGCCACGCCGAGATCCCGCTGTAGAAGTGGCCCCGGAAACTGCTCCCGTGCAGCAGCCGTATGCCCTCCTCGCGGATGATCCGGCCGATCCCGCGGATCGCACCGGCCACGCCGACCGGATTGCGCATCCTGTGGAGCGGCAAAACATGGACGGATACTCCGGCCTCATCGAGCAGCGGAGCGAGCGGACCCGGCCGCAGCAAGACCACGTGGGGCCGGTACCGGTCGCGGTCGAGCGCCCGCAGGCATTCGAGCATGAGGGCCTCGGCCCCGCCTTTCTCGCCCACGCAGGAGACCCAGGCGAGCGGCACCGGACCGTTCATACCGCGGTGCCGGACGAGATCTGTTCCTCGAGCATCTCCGTCACCGGGCGGAACTTCGCCTCGTTCTCCGGCTTCAGCTGCATCAACAGACGATGCGCTTCGAGGCAGCACCGCGCGGTGTCGCCCTTGGACGGCGCGCCCAGCTTGATCTCTTCCCCGTCGTCCTTGCCCGCGATGTACCCGTCGCTGGTCACGACATCCACCAACGGGAGCACGCCGAGGTTGTCGAGCAGGTCGAGCACGCGGGCGTTGGCGCCGACCAAGGTGAAGCGGTCCCGGCCCTCCTCCGGGCCAGTGCCGCCGGCGAGCCCCGCGAGCACGCCGGAGAAGGTGCTGTCCATGAGCAGGCAACCGCTCAGGTCCAGGCAGTGGCGGGTGACGCCGTCGCCCCGCGACCGCAGCACCGCCTGCTTGAACTCGACCGCGCTCTCGGCGGCGGCGCGTCCCGAGATCTTGACGAACGCGGTCGGCGGCTCGACGAGAACCATCAGCTTGCAGCCGGGAAGAGCCATGCGTGGGAAAGTTCGGGCCGGTCCTCTGGTCCGTCAAGCGACGTCAGGGCGTCACGGGCAAGCGCTCTTCGGCGGCCTCGCGCTGCATCAGCACGCCTTGCTCCTTGTAAGCCCGCAGCACGAAATGCGTCGCGGTGGAGAGCACGCCCTGGATGGTGGAGAGCTTCTCGGAGACGAACGAAGCGACCTCGCGCAGGTTCCGGCCCTCGACCTCGACCATCAGGTCGTAGCCGCCGGACATCAGATGGCAGGAGCGCACCTCGGCGTACTTCGCGATCCGCTCGGCGAGCTTGTCGAAGCCGCCCCCGCGCTCCGGCGTGATGCGGACCTCGATGACGGCGCGGACGAGTTCGCGCTCCAGCTTCTCCTCGTTCAGCACCGCCCGGTAGCCGAGCACGGTGCGGTCCGCCTCCAGCGCCTTCACCCGCGCGCGCACGTCGGCCTCGGTGAGGTTGAGCATCGCGCCCAGCTGTGCGGGAGAGAATGAGGCGTCGGTGGCGAGTAGTTTCAGCAGCGGATCCATGCGGGACGGATTCAACGGAGCCCGGGGTGCGGGCGGAAGCGAATTCTCCGGCGCCTGCGGAGGATTGCCTTGCCCGGCGGAAACCGGGTTCACCACTGTCCGCCCGAAGATGTCGGGTCCCTCTCCTGCGCTCCCGGGGCGTTCGTCTGCCAACCTCGCCTCGCTCCAATGCCTGCGAGGTTGCGCGGTCCTGCTGGTCGTCCTCGCCCACGCCGGGGTGCATGTCCGTGATGTCCATAAGTTCTGGCCGATGCCGGATTTCGTCCGTGCCGGGGCCATCGGCGTGGACCTGTTCTTCGTCATCAGCGGTTTCATCATGTACCACACCAGTTCCGGCGGGTTCGGCGTGACCGGCGAATCGGTGCGGTTCCTGCGACGGCGATTCTTGCGGATCTACCTGCCCTACTGGGTCGTGTTCGCGATGACGCTGGTCATCGGGTGGTCCGCCTCGCTGCCGGCCCCGGCTGCGCTGGCCCGGTCGTTCTTCCTGTTGCCGCAGGTCGGCGAGCTGTTGGTGAGGCAAAGTTGGACGCTCGTCCACGAGGTCAGGTTCTACCTCGTCTTCGGCCTGCTGCTGGCATGGCCACGACGACGAGCGGTGTGGGCGATGGCCGCTTGGGCCGTCGGTTCATCGGCCGTGCTGCTGGTGAGCTACGTCGACCCTGCGTCGCTCGGCCGGTCGTCGGCCGGGAAGGCGCTGAACTATCTGTTCCACCCCAACAGCCTCGAGTTCCTCCTCGGCGTTCTGGCGGCCGCCATCTTCCAGCGGGTGCGGACCACCCGGACCACGGACCGGCTGGTCTTGGCGGCCGGTCTGGCTTTGGTCCTGGCAGCGTTGCTGGGGTACACCTCGATCGAGATGGAGACCCGGTACCGTGAGCTCACGGTGTTCATGTTGCCGAGCTTCCTGTTGATCCTCGGGGCGGCCTTGTGCGAGCGCCGCGCGGCACGGTCCTGTCCCCGGTTCCTCGGCGTCCTGGGGGACGCCTCCTACTCCATCTATCTCACCCATTGGCTCTTCTTGGGACTAGCAGCCTGTCGGACTTAGCTCAAGTTTGCTGGGATTAGTGGTGAGGGTAGCGGCTCTGGCGGCTGGGGAGAAGTGCGGCGGACAACTGGGGGCGGTTTCTGGTCGGCGGTCGGTGGGTGTCCGTTCCAGGTCTTTTC
>JBBRQL010000019.1:0-34015 GCA_038226425.1 Verrucomicrobiota bacterium | reverse complement strand
GCGGGGCGAGCGCGCCGACGCGCAAGAAGTCGCGGCGCGTCACGCCGCTGCACAAGACGGACCGCCGTGAGGAGAGGGAGATGTCGAGCATAGGAAGAAGTTCAAGGATCCCGACGAGACCAATAGCCCGGCCGCCGGCTGCCGTGCCCGACCGCCAAGATGAAGACGGAGTCCGTCCCGAGCCGGTAGATGAGCTGATAAGGGAACCGGCGGACGGCCCGACGGCGCCGGCCCCCGGCATCCAAGCTCCCGAGGGTCGGTTGCGCCTGGATCTGCGATGCCGCGAGCTCGACCGCTTGGAGGAAACGCGCACCCAGCCCGGTCACGCAGCTGTCGTAATAGCGGGCGGCTGTGATCATCTCGACGACGGCTTCGGGGTGGAAACGGACCTCCATCAGACAGTAAGCGCGGCGCGCGCCCTGCGGAATGCGTCCTCCATCGGGATCGTCTCGATGGCACCGTTCTGTACATCCATCCACCGGCGGTCGACGACCAGGTCCCAAGCGGCGTCCACTTCCGGGTCCGGCCGGACTTCGAGGCTTTCGGCGAGCCAATCGGCCAAGAACGCTCGCGAACTGGCCGGGAGCCGACCGAGGTCGCGTGTGATCTGTTCCAGTTCTGCGGTCATTTCGGCAAGTTGTCGGAAGCCTCGGGATCCTTCAATGGTTGAACGCGAACTCCTTCGTGTTCAGCAGCGCCCAGAAAAGGTCCGGCAGCGCTTCCTCCGCCTTCTCCGCGCCGAGCTTCGCGAGCAGGCCGTCCCGTTCGGCCGGTGCCGGGCTCCGGCCCAGCGCCGCCAAGTAGAGCTCCTCGACGATCTCCGATGTCGACGCCTCGCGTTTCAACAGCTCCTTCAGCCGGCCTTCCGGCGAGCGGACCTTCTGGGTGAGCTCTCCGCCGTTCTGGAGATGGAGCAGCTGCGGCAAGGTCACCGAGCCGCTGCGTTCGCAGGCGCAGGCGGTCACGCGCTCGCTGCGGCCGAAGAGCGAGAGGAAATAGCTGCCCACGCCCGGCTCGGGCAGCTGGATGGCGCGCAGACCGACCGGCTGGCCGTCGAACGTGTCGGGCACGCCGGTCGCCGCGCTCACGGCGTCGGCCATCACCTCGGCCGGCAACCGGCGCGCGTAGTAGTGCGAGTAGAAACGAGTCTCGGCCTGGTTGCCGGGCAAGGTGCGCGAGCTGAGCTGGTAGGTCCGCGAGTTCAGGATGAGCCGCATGACGTGCCGCAGGTCGTGGCCGCCGGCGACGAACTCGCGGCGCAGCAGGTCCCAGAGCTCGGGGTTCGACGGCGGGTTGCTCGCACGAAGGTCGTCCACCGGCTCGACCAGGCCGACGCCGAGGAAGTGCTTCCACAAGCGGTTCACCATCGCACCGGAAAAGTACGCGTTGTCCGGCGACGTGATCCAACCGGCCAGCATCGCGCGCGGGTCGCCGCCCGGCGCGAACTCCATCGCCTTGCGGTCGAGCGGACGCGCCTCCATCTCGCGGTGCGTGCGCGGCTGCTGCGTGCTGGGCCGGCGTTGCCGGATCTCGGCCAGCTCCCGCTTCTTGTCGGCGAACTCGCGCTTGCGGTCGGCGAACTCCTTCTTCGCGGCGTCGGCGTCCTTGCCCTCGGCCTGCAGCAGCTTCGCCTCGGCGTCCTTCAGCTTCTTCTCCGCTTCGACGAGCCGCTTCTGACGTTCGCGCTCCTCGCGGCTCTGGGCGAACAGCGTGGTCGCGCCGTCCTTCGGGTCCTTGCGGTCGAGCGTGGTCTTCCCGAAGAACGCCGCGAAATGGTAGAAGTCGTCCTGCGTGTAGCGCTCCAGCGGATGGTTGTGGCAACGGGCGCAACCGATGCGCGTGCCGAGGAACGACTGGGCCACGGCGTCGGTGACCTCGCTCTCGGTCGGGTTCTTCTCGCCGATCAGGTAGGTGTAGTAGCCGATCTGCGGCGAGCCGACCGAATCGCCGCTCGCCGTGAGCACGTCGCGGACGAGCGCGTCCCACGGGCGGTCCGCCGCGACCTGGTCGCGGAGCCAGCCGTGGAAGGCCCGGACGTTCTTCGCGCCGCGGACGTCGTGGTCGCGCTCCTTGCGGTTCTGGAACAGGTCGGCGAGCTGGAGCGTCCAGTAATCGGTGAACTCGGGACGCCGGAGCAACGAGTCCACGAGCCGCGCCCGCTTGTCCTTCGCGGTGTCGCCGAGGAAGGCGCGGACCTCGGTCGCGGTCGGCAACGTCCCGATGACATCGAGCATCGCGCGCCGGAGGAAGGTGGCGTCGTCGCAGCGCGGCGAGGGCGGGATGCGCAGGGCCTTGAGCTTGGCGAAGACGGGCTCGTCCACCGCGTTCTGGCCGCGGGCGAACTTCCAGTCCTCGACGATGTTCGTCGCCGGGATGGTGATGCGCACCACCTCGACCTGGCCTTGGAAGTGCGCCCGCACCGACGTCGCGCCCGGACGCACGGCCTTCACCAATCCGTCCGGCGTCACCTTCACCGTCGTCTCGTCGTTCGAGAAGAACTGCGCGAGCCAGGTCACGTCGCGGATCCGTCCGTCAGGCCAGTGCGCCCTTGCGAGCAGTTGTTGCGCATCGCCGGGTCGCAACGTCCTCGACGACGTCGTCGCGCTTTCGTCTGGAGCCGGGCTGCCGCTGAGGATCTCCAACCGCGCGGCATCGGCCTCCTGGTCCGCCGGCAAAGGAGCCGGCGCGCGCGCCGCGATCCAGGCCGCCAGCGTGCGGTGGTAGCGCGAGCCTTCCGCGAAACGGACCTTGCCCTCGTGCGCCACGAGCCCGAGCGGCTTCGTGAGCAGCAGCGATTCTTCGGGCGCCGCCGGGTTGATGCGCCGGGCGGCGATGTCGTCGGTGAGCCAGCCGTGATCGAGTTCCGGCGCGTAGCCGCGGAGCGAGAGCTTGAAGCCGTTCTGGCCGGCGAGCTTCCCGTGGCATGCGCCCATGTTGCAGCCCGTGCGGGTGAGCACCGGCTCGATGTCCTGCCGGAACGAAGGCGCGGAGACCGCCGCCGCACCGGTCACCGTGACCACGACCCGGTTGGTCAGGCCTGCGGCGATCGTCCAGACCTCCGCTTCACCGTCGCCGATCGGCCGGACGTTCCCCCGCGCATCCACCGAGAGGACCTTCTCGTCGGACGACACGAACCGCGCCGTGCGGGTCACGTCTTCCGTATGGTCGTCGCCGGTCCGGCTCACCAGCAGACCGTGCGCGTCGTCCGCGCCGCGCAGCGCGATGCGGGCCGGTGCCGTATGGAGGGAGCCGCCCGCCAAGGCCGTCACGGACAGCAGCGCGGCCGTCGCCGCAAGGAGCGGCAGACGACCGTGACGCGGACGCGGTGGATGGTGATGGGGCACGGGTGGCACGATGACCCCGGATGGACCGCCATCCGAAGCCAAAAATTCACACAGGATCGCGGACGATGTCGTCTGCCGTCCCGTCCCGGATCCATTCCGCGGGTGCAGCCGCGTTTTCCCGTTCCGCCCGGCAAAGCAACTGCTAGCCTTCGGCACCACAAGCTATGGAACTTCTCCGAGGCATACTCAAAGCCGCCGTCGAAGGCGGCGCGTCCGACATCCACATCAAGGTCGGCACGCCCGTCGTCTTCCGCATCAACCGCCAGCTCGTCGCCATCGAGGCGCCGATGCCGACCGAGCAATGGATGAACAGCATCCTCGAGAAGATGGTGCCGCCCCACGCCCGCAAGCGCATCGAGGAGGACCGCGAGGTCGATTTCAGCTACTTCGAGCCCGGGGTCGGACGGTTCCGCACCAACGTCTTCCAGCAGCGCGGCACCTTCGCGCTCGCCATGCGCTATGTGAAGACGCAGGTGCCCAGCTTCGAGGAGCTGGGCCTGTTGCCCGTGCTCAAACAGATCGCCCTCTCGCCCCGCGGCATCGTGCTGGTCGCCGGCACCACCGGTTCCGGCAAGTCCACCACGCTCGCGGCGATGCTCGAGCACATCAACGCGAACTTCAAAAAGCACATCGTCACCCTCGAGGACCCCATCGAGTTCGTCTTCGAGGACAACCAGTCGGTGATCGAGCAGCGCGAGATCGGTCTCGACACGCAGAGCTTCCAGCACGGCCTCAAGCACGTGCTCCGGCAGGACCCCGATATCATCATGGTCGGCGAGATGCGCGACGCCATCTCCTTCAGCGCGGCCATCCAGGCGGCCGACACCGGGCATCTCGTGCTCTCCACGCTGCACACGCAGAACGCCTCGCAGTCCATCGGCCGCATCCTCGATTTCTTCCGGCCCGAGGAGCGCGAGCAGGTGCGCCGCCAGCTCGCCGGCACGCTCAAGGCCGTCATCTGCCAGCGCATGGTGCAGACCGTCAGCGGCGGCGTGACGCCCTCGCTCGAGATCCTCATCAACACGCCGACCGTCCGGAAGATGCTCGAGGAGAACCGCCTCGAGAAGATCTCTGCCGCCATCGAGACCGGCGTGGACGACGGCATGCAGAACTTCAACCAGGCGCTCTACAACCTGGTGAAGGAGCGCAAGATCACCGAGAAAGAAGCCATGGCCAAGGCCAGCAACCCGCAGGCGCTGGAGATGATGTTCAAGGGCATCTTCCTCGACGAAGGCCGCCGCATCTTGTCCTGACGGCTGTCCGTCCCCCGACCCGCGCGCAGGCACCCCTGCGCGCTTTTTCGCACCGATACCCAGTCTTGGGCGCATTTTTCCGATGCTGTCGGCACGGGCGGAGGAGCGGACGGCGCGGCTTTCGACGTCGGGCGTTCGACGTCGGGCGTCGGGCGTCCGATCCGGAGGGAAAGATCTTGGGAGGGGCGGGTTCCACGAGCTCCTGGCATCCCCGCCCCACGCACGGAGGAAGATGGGGGCTCGCGCTGGGTTCCTACGGTCAGAACGATCGAGAACAGGCCGTCGGAACAAGCCGGATCCCCTCCTGAACAAACATGCACGTTTGCGTGGACGGGAAGTGGGACCGCCCTAGATGGGCGCATCTTGACACTGCCTTGGGAGCGCCGGTTTCCAACCGGCGGGTCGCAGCCTGGCCCGCCACCGGCCGCTTAAAAAGCGGCGCTCCGAACGCCAACCCCTCCGTCGCGGGGGCAGTGTCAAGATGCGCCCCCTAGATGGGGTACCATCATTCTGGTTGACCATTGCGACATCGGCTATTTTCCTTCGCGGGTTAGATATGGACAGAACCAGACCCATGATGCCCCGTCCCTCCCAACGGACGAGCATCATGCCCCTGGCCGAGGCCCCTCTGCCCCGCGCTGGCGTCGATTCTGGCCAGTTTCCCAAGGACCGGCCGAAAGGCTCCCGGGTCCACGTCCGAACCAGTACCCCATGAAACCTCCCAAACTAAAGTCTTTGGCAGCCTTTGCCTTGTGCCTCTTCGGGCTCACCGCATCGGCCAACGACATCGAACCCACGAAGGAGAAATACTCCGTCGTCTTCGCGCCCAAACCCATCGTGCTCGACGGCGACCTCGGCGAATGGGCCGGCGTGCCCGTGCTCGCCGACCCGAAGTTCGCGGTGCCCAAGGGCTCCGGAGCGAAGGGCAAATACGTGCTCTTCGAGGAGTACGCCGGCGGCACCTGGAGCGGTCCGGACGACCAGACCTCCGCGGTGCAGATCGTCTACGATGCCGACAACGTGTATTTCGGCTTCGTCGTCACCGACGATTACCATGAGAACGCGGCGAACAGCGCGTGGAACGGCGACTCGATCCAGTTGATGATCGCCAATTCCGACCGCAGCGCCCAGGTCGCGCTCTACAACTACGCGCTCGGCGGCGTCGAAGGCGCCATCGGCGACGTCATCGTCAACCACGAGGCCGGCCCCGGCGGCACCGAGGCGGTCGTCACCCGCAACGCTGTCACCCACAAGACCACCTACGAGATCAAGCTCCCGAAGGCCTCGCTCGGCATCGACAAGCTGGCCGGCGACGTGAAGTTCGGCCTCGGCATGGCCATCAACGACGGCGACCAGGCCACCCCCGGCCAACGCGGTTGGGGCGGTCTCGGCGCCCACGCCCTCGTGTTCGGCAAGTCTCCGTCGGAGACGGCCGAGATCACCTTGCTCAAGAAGAACGACATCGAACCTGGCAAGGAGTTCTACACCGTCGTCCGCGCCCCGAAGCCCGTCGTGCTCGACGGCTAGCTCGATGAATGGACCGGTGCGCCCGTGCTCGCCGACCCGAAGTTCTCCATCCCCAAAGGATCCGGCCCGAACGGCAAGTACGTGCTCTTCGAGGAGTACGCCGGCGGCACCTGGAGCGGCCCGGACGACCAGACGTCGGCGGTGCAGGTCATCTATGACGCGGACAACGTGTACTTCGGCTTCGTCGTCACCGACGACTACCACGAGAACGCGGCGAACAGCGCGTGGAACGGCGATTCCATCCAGCTCATGATCGCCAGCGCCGACCGGCAGACGCAGGTCGCGCTCTACAACTACGCGCTCGGCGGCGTCGAAGGCGCCATCGGTGACGTGATTGTCAACCACGAGGCCGGCCCCGGCGGCACCGAGGCGGTGATCACCCGCAACGCGGCCACCCACAAGACCACCTACGAGATCAAGCTCCCGATGGCTTCCCTCGGGTTGGATTCGCTTGCCGGCGGGACGAAATTCGGCCTCGGCATGGCCATCAACGACGGCGACCAGGCCACCCCCGGCCAGCGCGGTTGGGGCGGTCTCGGCGCCCACGCCATCGTGTTCGGCAAGACGCCTTCGGAGACCGCGCTCTTCACGCTGAGCAGCGCCAAGGCGAACGACATCGAACCGGGCAAGGAGTTCTACACCGCCAGCGCGACCGCCAAGCCCATCGTGCTCGACGGCGTCCTCGGCGAATGGGGCGGCGTGCCCGTGCTCGCCGATCCGAAGTTCTCCGTCCCCAAGGGGTCCGGGGCTTCCGGCACCGGCAAGTATGTGCTCTTCGAGGAATATGCCGGCGGCACCTGGAGCGGTCCGGACGACCAGACATCGGCCGTCCAGGTGGTCTATGACGCCGACAACGTGTACTTCGGCTTCGTCGTGACCGACGACTACCACGAGAACAAAGCCAACAGCGCGTGGAACGGCGACTCCATCCAGTTGATGATCGCCAGCGCCGACCGCCAGTCCCAGGTCGCGCTCTACAACTACGCGCTCGGCGGCGTCGAAGGCAGCATCGGTGACGTCATCGTCAACCACGAGGCCGGCCCCGGCGGCACCGAGGCCGTCGTGAAGCGTGACTCGATCAACCACAAGACCACCTACGAGATCAAGCTCCCCGCGTCCTCGCTCGGCATCACGCCGCCGCTGACGATCGGGACCAAGTTCGGTCTTGGCATGGCCATCAACGACGGCGACCAGGCCACGCCGGGTCAACGCGGTTGGGGCGGTCTCGGTGCCCACGCCATCGTGTTCGGCAAGACCCCTTCGGAGACGGCCCTCATCTCCCTCGGCACCGCCTCGACCGGCGAGGACCGCCTGTTCCTCTCGGCGATCAACCCCGACATCGTCTCGTTCTCTTTCCGCGTGAACGACAAGAGTTCGTCGATCCTCAAGGCCGGCACGGCCAAGCTCACCATCGACGGTGCCGTCATCGCCCTCACGGCCAAGGCGAAGGTCGGCGACGCGTCCGACTTCGTCGCTACCCGCACCACGCCGTTCCTGGTCGGCAGCCACTCCTACGCCATCGAGGCCAAGGACACCTTGGGCAACCTGGTCAAGGACACGGGCACCTTCATCGCCGCCAACGTCCCCGTGCTCACCACGGCGCATCAGGCGACCGGCGTGAACACCTCCAAGCCGGGCTTCGGATGGCGCGTGTTCCAGAACGAGACCGGCGGACCGGCCACGCTCGACGAGGCTGAGCTCGCCTTGGTCGGCAAGCTCAAGGACGTCGATGGCAACATCGTCGCCAACGTCGCCGATGCGAACGCTGCCGGATCCGCCGTCGGAGCCGGTGCAGCCGCGGCCTCGGGCACCAAGTTCGAGATCGCGACCCTGCTCAACCTGAACCAGACCGGTGGCGACTCCAGCGGCACGTTCTTCCCTGACGACCAGATGCCGGGCATCCCCGGCACCAGCGGCACGGACGACGGCATCGCCGCCGAGATCCTCACCTACGTCGACCTGCCGAAGGGCGTGGTCACGCTAGGCGCGACGGTCGACGACGCCATCCGCGCGCAGACCGGTTACCTCGGCACCTCCGAGGCCTTCCTGCTCGCCGAAGGTGGCTCGTCGAACTTCAAGTTCTTCGTGCAGGATGCCGGCATCTACGCGTTCCGTTTCGTGTATCTCGAGGTGGGCGGCGGGGCGCATGTCGAGTTGTTCTCGGTGAAAGCCGACGGCGACAAGGTGCTGCTCAACGACACCGCCAACGGCGGCCTCAAGACCTACCGCGTCGGCGTCGCGCCGACCAAGTCGACGCTGACCATCAGCACGACCATCCCGAACGGGCTCACCGGCGTGCCGCTCACCGGCGTCGTCTCCGACCTGGCCAACAAGACCATCACGGCCGACATCCCCGCGGGCGGGGCCGCCGGCTACCTCACCATCACCCCGGGGCTGTCCTTGGTCAGCGTCCAGGTCCAGGGCGGGAAGCTGGTCATCAAGTACCAGTAAGCTACCTGTCCACGATTCGGGCGGGCCGGACTTCGTTCCGGTCCGCCTTTTTCGTGCCGGGATCTCCGGGGGGGAGTCCGCGGAGGCGGGCACTGCTCCTCATCTCGCCCCGAGGGTGCGATCCGAAGTGGCGGTCAGGAAGGAGTGAAGGAGAGGCATGGCTGTGGAGCCTGGAACCGAGGAAGAACGAAACCGGCGGTAGGGCGAGGCTCCTGCCGAGCCGTTGAGCGAAGGGTGGCCCGTCAACTCGCAGGGGCTCAGCAGGAGCTTCGCCCTACCACGCGACACCAAGAAGGTCCGCGAATGGCTTCACCGCTGCATCCCCCGGTTCCCGCTCGCACTTTCTCTCCAAGACTGACCGCCACTGCGGATCGCCCCCTCGCCCCGACCGCGGCTTGCCTCTCTGGGCGAATGCCGCGACGCTCTCGGCCGTCTCTCACTTCCACGCTTATGCGCCGACATCTCCGCATCCTGTTAGCCCTTCTGCCTTTCGCTTTCTGCCTCCTGCCTTCTGCCCGCGCGGCGGACGCGTTCGAGCTGAAGGACGGCGACCGCGTGCTCTTCATCGGCGACACGTTCTTCGAGCGCGAGGGCGACTACGGGCACATCGAGACGCGCCTGACCGCGGCCTTCCCCGACCGCGACGTCACCTTCCGCAACCTCGCTTGGGCCGGCGACAGCCCGACCGGACGCGCCCGCGCCAGCTTCGATTGGAACAAGGACGACGCCTTCTGGCTCGCTCACGTGAAGGAACAACTCGCGCTCGTGAAACCGACCGTGGCCTTCCTCAGCTACGGCATGACGGCGGCGCTCGAACTCGTCGAGACCAAGCCCGGAGAGCAACCGGCGAAGCTCGAGAAATTCAAGACCGATCTCGGCAAACTGATGGACGCCATCGATCAGGTCAGCGGCCGGAAGGTGCGCTTCGTCCTGTTGTCCCCGATCCAGCAGCAAGGCGGGAAGACGGACGATTTCCGCGCCCAAGCGCTCGCCGCGACCACGACGGCGGTCCGGGATGTGGCCGTTGCTCGCTCGGCGCGCTTCCTCGACGCATCGGCCGCCAGCAAAACGGTCGCGATATCGAAAGCCGCGCTCTACTCGAACCCGGTCACGTTGGACGACGCCGGACACCGGGTCCTGGCCGACCACCTCGCCGATGCGCTCGGTCTTCCGTCGATCTCCGATGCGGCCGCGAGCGCTGCGCTCAACGCCGCCATCCGCAAGAAGAACGAGCTCTTCTTCCATCGCTGGCGGCCGGAGAACTGGACCTACCTCTTCGGCTTCCGCAAAGGCGAGCAAGGCCGCAACGGTGTCGAGATCCCGCGCTTCGACCCGCTCATCGCCCAGTGGGACGCCCGTATCGCAAAGCTCCGTGACCTCAGCCATCAGGACCCTGCGATCGTGAAGGAAGTGCGGGAACTGGCTGCATCGGACATCGAACGTCCAACGTCCAACGTCCAACGCTCAACAGCTCCGCAACCCGTCCCGACCTTCACCACCGCCGATGGTTTCGAGGTGAACCTCTGGGCCGAGAACCCTTCGCTCCACAAGCCGATCCAGATGAACTGGGATGCCCAAGGCCGTCTCTGGGTCGCCTCGTCCGAGGTCTATCCTCAGATCCAGCCCGGCCAGCCCGCGACCGATTCCGTGGTCGTGCTCGAGGACACCGACGGCGACGGCAAGGCGGACAAGCACATCGTCTTCGCCGACGGCCTCTTGATCCCTACCGGCGTGCTGCCCGACGACCGCGGCGGCGTCTACGTCGCGGCCAGCAGCCAGCTGCTCCACTTCGCCGACACCGACGGCGACGGCCGCGCGGACAAGAAGACCATCGTGCTCTCCAGCTTCGGCACCGAGGACACCCATCACAACCTGCACACGTTACGCTGGGGCTACGACGGCCACATGTACCTCAACCAGTCGATCTACACCCACACGCACATCGAGACGCCGTGGGGCGTGCGCCGGTTGAACAGCGCCGGCATCTGGCGCTTCAACCCCGACAGTTGGCGCCTGGAGGTCTTCACCAAGGGCGGCTGCAACCCGTGGGGCCACCACTGGGACCAGTACGGCAACTCCTTCTTCACCGACGGCGCCGGCGGCAAGGGCATCTACCACGCGATGGAAGGCGCCACCTACTTCACCTACTCCGACATGCGGCGCGAGGCCGACAGCATCAGCCCCGGTAGCTATCCGAAGTTCGCGAGCCTCGAGCTGGTGCACAGCCCGGCCTTCCCGGCCGATTGGCAAGGCAGCGCGATCACCTGCGACTTCCGCGCCCATCGCGTCGTCCGCTTCGGCATGGATGACGCCGGCTCGACCTACCTCACGAAGGAGATGCCCGACCTACTGCGCTCGACCAACGTGACCTTCCGTCCGATCGACCTGCGCTTCGGACCCGACGGCGCGCTCTACATCGCCGACTGGAGCAACCCCATCATCCAGCACGGCGAGGTCGATTTCCGCGATCCTCGCCGCGACAAGGAGCACGGCCGCATCTGGCGCGTCACCGCCAAGGGACGTCCGCTCGCCAAGAAGCAGGACCTCACCCGGCTCGACACCGCGGGGCTGCTCGACCGCACGTTGTCGGCGAACGGCTGGGAGCAGGAGCAATCCCGTGTCGTCCTGCGCCAACGCGGCGCCGACAAGGTGCTGCCGCTCGTCAAGCCGTGGCTCGCCAAGCAGACCGATCCACGCGCCAAGCTGGAGGCGATGTGGATCCACGAAGCGTTCGAGCGACCGGACGATGCGCTCGTCGGCGATCTCGTCGCCGCCCAGGACGCCCGCATCCGCACCGCCGCCGCGCGCCAGTTGAGCCGCTGAACCCATCGCACCCGACGCGGGCTTGCCGCCCGCGACCGGTGTAGTCTCCTGAAGACCATGAGCAACCGAGACATCGTCCTGGAAATGGCGAACCGCCTGCCGGCGGAGACGCCGCTGCGCGATTTCGCCCGTGAACTCGAGTTCATCGCCGGCGTGCGCGAAGGGTTCGAACAACTGGATCGGGGCGAAGGCGTCCCGATCGAACAGGTCGAGCAGCTGGTGGCGTCATGGACTACCAAGTGATCTTTTCGCCCCGCGCGATCGACGACCTGCGCGCCGTCGTGAGGTATGTCGCGTCCGACGATCCCGTCGCGGCAACGCGGCTGGGCGAAGGCCTGCTTGCCGCCACCAAGCGGCTCGCCACGTTCCCTGAACTCGGCCGGTTCGTGCCCGAGTTCGCCGACGCGTCCGTCCGCGAGATTGTCGTCCGGCCGTATCGTATCGTCTACCGTGTGGACCACCCGGCGCGTCGCGTCGAGGTCGCCCGTTTCTGGCACGGAGCCCGCGGAAACCCTGAACTTTGAACTCTCTTCCCATGTCCACGAGACCCATCATCCCGACCGCTTGGCGGCTCCTGTTGACCACCGCGTTCGCTGCTTCGGCCACGTTCTTGGCTGCAGCCGCCGAACCGCGCGAGGCCCGCTTGCCCGGCCTCGCGACCCTCGTCCGCGACCCGGCCCCACGGGTCCGCCTCGAAGCCCTCCGCGCGCTCGCCAAGATCCCGTCCGCCCGCTCTGCCGAGCTGGCGCTCACCGTCCTCGACCAGCCGATGGACCCGACGCTCGACTACGCGCTCTGGCTGACGATCAACGATCTTTCCGAGCCTTGGATCGCCGCGCTCCAGAGCGGTGCTTGGTCCGCGACCGGCCACGAGAAGCAGCTCGAGTTCGGGCTCAAGGCCATCAAGCCCGAGCAGGCCAGCCGCGTGCTCGGACAACTGCTCGCGAAGAACCCGCTCGGCCGCGACGGACAAGGCCCGTGGATCGAGCTCATCGGTTCCGCCGGCACCGAGAAAGAACTCCGCGCGTTGTACGACCAGGTCGCCACTGGCGGATTCGATGATGCCGCGTCGGCCCGCGCCTTGCGCTCGCTCACGGAAGCGATGCGTCTTCGCAAGCTCAAGCCCGGCGGCTCCACCGCTTCTCTCGCCACGCTCTTGGACAATCCTTCCGACACGGTCCGCGTCGAGGCATTGAAGCTTGCCGCCGTCTGGAAAGACCTCGGTCCCGCCTTCGGCAAGCTGGCCGCGATCGCCGGCGCGCCAGGCTCCGCCCCGTCCGTCCGCTCCGCGGCCATCGACGCGCTGCGCAGCATCGGCGGCAAAGGAGCGATCGATGCCTTGGCCACGCTTTCGGCCGCCGGACACGACGCTGCGGTCCGGCGCGCCGCCGTCGCCGCGCTCGCCGCCCTCGACCTCGGCAAGGCCGTGCCCGCGGCGGTCGACCTCACGCGGTCGCTATCGGACGAGACGCAAGCGCAGGAATTCTGGCGCGCGCTGCTCCCGGTGAAAGGTGCCGGCAAGGCCGTCGCCGAGGCGTTGCCGGCGAGCGGCGTCGCGCCGGCAGCGGCCCGGGCCGGCATGCGCGTCGCGCGGGAAGGCGGCCGCAACGACATGGACCTCGTCCTCGCGCTCGCCAAGGCTTCCGGTCTCGCCGCCGACACGCAGGCCTTCACCGGGCAGATCATCAAGGAGCTGGCCGCGAAGGCCGCGGACAAAGGCGATCCGGCACGCGGCGAGATGGTCTACCGCCGTGCCGAGCTCGCGTGCATCAGTTGCCACGCCATCGGCGGCGTCGGCGGCAAGGTCGGTCCCGACATGACCAGCATCGGCGCCAGCGCGCCGATCGATTACCTCGTCGAGTCGGTGCTGCTTCCGAACGCCAAGATCAAGGAAGGCTTCCACGCCTTGGTCGTGACGACGAAGGACGGCAACGAATACACCGGCACGCTCGCCCGTGAGACGCCGCAGGAGGTCGTGCTCCGCAATGCCGCCGGCGCCGAACAGGCCATCCCGAAAACCGATATCGCCAAGCGCGAGCAAGGCACGTTGTCGCTGATGCCCGGCGGCCTGCTCGATCCGCTCGGCGAGCAGGACCAGCTCGATCTGTTCGCCTTCCTCGGACGGCTCGGGAAGCCCGGCGATTTCGACGCTTCCCAAGGCGGCGTCGCGCGCCGCTGGCAGCTCGCGCAGACCTTCCACACCGATGGACAGGCCGGCCAGGACCTGTGGCCGGTGACCGCCCGCACCGATGACAAACGTTGGCAGCCCACGACCGCGCTGGTTAAGGGTGTCCTGACGCGGACGCTCATCGGCCAGACCTTGCGCGCTGAAGGCTGGTCCTCGCGGTTGGGCGTCTTCGCGGCCACCGAGGTGACCGTGGCGCGCGCGGGCAAGATCCGCTTCAAGCTCGCGGCCGGGCCCGGCGCGGAGCTCTGGGTGGCCGGCAAACGCGTCGGCGGCGAAGGCGAGAGCACCGCGGAATTGCCGGCGGGGACCCATCGCATCGTCGTGAAGCTCGATCCGAAGCAGATGCCGGGAACGGTCCGCCTCGCGTCGGACGACGTCGCGTTCGTGCTGAACTGAGCGCCCGTGACGCCGCTACCGCCGCCCCATCACCACACGCTGGACGCCGCGATCGGTTGGCTCGGCCTGGGTCTTCCCGCGGACGCCCAAGCCGAGCTCGACACGTTGCCGCCGGAACTGCGCCGCTGGTTCGCACCGCTGGAGGCGCAGTTCGCCGTCCACGCGGAGACGCTGGATTGGGATGCCGCGTTCGCCGTGGCGGAAGACTGCGTCCGGTTCCATCCCGACCAGCCCGGCGGATGGATCCATCGTTCGTACGCCGCGCGGCGCAAGGCCGGCGGCGGATTGACCGAGGCCTTCGGGCTGTTGCTGTCGGCCGCGGAGAAGTTCCCGGACGAGGTGACGATCCCGTACAACCTCTCCTGCTACTGCGCCCAGCAAGGCAAGCTGGACGAAGCGTGGACCTGGTACCGGACCGCGAGAGAGACCGGCGAGCCTGCGTCGCTCCGGAAGATGGCGTTGCGGGACGACGACCTACGTCCGCTCTGGCCCCAGATCGCCCGGCTGGCCTGACCGCGGCGTCTGGCTCGAAGCGGGAAGTCCGCATTCCGCGCTCCGCATTCCACCACGGTCGTCGGTCAACGCTTCTCGCGGGTGATCTTCAGTGAACCGAAATCGAACCACGCTTCACCGGCATCCGCCCGGATCTCGGCCACGAACTCGACCTCGCGGGTCTCGGTCAGCTCGAACCGATGGGCGACCGGGGTCCAATCGGTGGTGCCGTCGACGTGGTGGGTCCTGCCGGCACCGCCGAGGCGCAGGCCCGCGCCTTCGCCGCGGGAATCCTTCAGCGGGACGAGCTCGCGGGTCTTCACCCGGCCCGAAAGCGTGTATCTGCCCGCGGGCAGTTTGACCGCGGTGCGGAATCCCGCGGAGGTGCCGGGCGAACGGGCCCGGAGATGCAGCGCCTTCGACCGGTCGGGCAAGGTGACGATCTCCGCGACGCCGTTGCCGGTGTCGGGGCGCGCGAGCCAGCCGCCGACGGACATCTCGCCGCGCTCGTCGAACCGGACCGGTTTCGGCCGCGTCTCGATCAGCTGCTCGACGTGCTGCCCGCGATCGAGCACGCGTCGCCGCACTGATCCGATGCTCCGGAACAGGCGGTCCTGCTCCTCCTTCGGACGGTCCGCCATGGCCGTCTGCAACCGGAGGACCGCCGGGTCGATGATGTTGGTCAGCACCGCTTCGGAGAACAGGTTCGTCGACAACGCCGCGACGCGGTCCAGGTAGCGCATGCGGAACTCGGGCACTTCGGAAAGACGCTGCGCGACCAGCCCGTTCCAGCCCGGTTCGATGGCTTGGGCCGGGTTCGCGAAGAGCTGGTCCATGCCGTGCGGGATGAAGTGGAAATGGCCGGAGACCGGGTCGTGGTAGAGGCGGTAGTTGTTCCGGTTCCGGGCATAGCCGTCCCAATCGTCCGAGAGCGACTGGATAGCGCAGAAGGTGGTGAAGCGGTCGATGTCGAGGACCTTCGCGGTCTTGGCCAGCCGGGTCGCGACCGGGGCATCGACCGCGTCGCGGAGCATCCTGAGGTCGGCGTGGTCGTTGGTGCCGGTGCCGACGAGCCGCTCCAGCTCCTGGTCGATGTCGCGGATGAACCCGCCGTCGTAGAGGTTGCCGACCTCGTTGGTGCCGGGCGGGAAGAAGCGGCGGACGAAGGTCTTGTCGTAGCCTTCCTTGAGCACGTAGAGGCCGAGGTCGCGGCCGTCCAAGGTGACGAGCACCTGGGTGGCGCGCGCGGTCGGTATCCCGACGCGACGATAGAGCGCGCCGGCGATGAGCTCGTCCATGCGGGACGGGTCCTGGACCGAGTTGTTGAGGTGGAGCTTCCGCAGGCCGAAGCAGGACTTGCCGTCCTTGGGCTTGCCGAAGTTCAGCGTGAGCGCCGGGTTGTCGTCGATCGACCGGGTGCTGCCGGCCGCGCCCTTGACATGGACCGCCACGCCTTCGAACACGTTGGTGCCGACGACGACCGTCGCCGGCATGGCCTTGCGCCCGTTCTCCTGCAATGAACGGAGCGATCCGGGCGAAAGCTTGACGTCGAACCGGACGATCGGTCCGGCGAAGAACTCCGCGGTCGAGCGATCGAGCTGCTGTTCCTTGGTCTCTCCCGCCGCCGTCGGCGAGCGGTCGGGGCGGCAACCGGCCCAGAGCAACAGCGGGAGCAGGAGGAAGGCGGCGCGGCGCATCAGGCGGGGTGGACTTCGCGGCGGGTGCCGGTGTTCACGCGTCGCCGCGATTTCACACGGCCTTCGGCATCATCCCGACCTGGCGCGCATACGCGAAGATACCGCCGGCCTCGACGACCGGGCGGACCTCGCCAAGCGGTTTGAGTGCGTAGGTCTTGCCGGTGGCCTCGTGCTTGATCGAGTTGCCGTCGATGTCCACGGTCGCTTGGTCGCCGGTCTGGAAGACGTCGCAGAGGCGGTCGACGCATTCGACCGGATAGACCTCGCCGGTGGCGACACAGTTGCGGAAGAAGATGCGGGCGAAGCTCTCGGCCACGACGGTCTGGTTCTCGGCCGCGCCCAAGGCGATCGGCGCGTGCTCGCGCGAGCTGCCGCAGCCGAAGTTCCGGCCCGCGATGATGATCGGGAACTCCGTGTCCATCGCGCCCGGCTTCACGAAGCGGACCGGATAGAGGCCGTCGGGCAGGCCGTCCATCGCGAAGCTGCCGAGCTTCTCGTACTCCTCGGCGATCGTGGGCACGAGGTTGAGATACTTCGCGGAGATGATCTGGTCGGTGTCGATGTTGTCGCGGACGACATAGACCGGGCCGGTGAACTTGCTCATGTCGACCGGAGGATGCGGGACGGGCGGTCCCCGGACAACTCGTTTTGCGATGCGCCGCCGCCGAGCGCCCCCTCAGCCCGGCCGGAGCCGCGATGACGTCATTTGAGGCGGGTCGAATGCTCCTGCATCCACATCACGTCCCGGTTGTTGGCCAACGTCTGCGAGGAGATCTTGCCCATCGGCGGGACTGATTTCGGGTCCACCCATCTGCGGATCTCGGCATGGCCGTCGGCGAAGGAGAATCCGCCGGCGCGGTTATGGTACGCGGCGGGCCAATCGACCATCGTTATGGCCGCGAGGTTCGCCTTCTTGTCGTAGAGCGAGTTGTCCATCACCACGACGAAGAACCCGTCGTTGATGCTGTCCTGCCGCTCGTCGAGCAGCACGTAGGTCATCGACGGTCCGGGGTCGTTGAAGCTGCTGGACTTGGTGAACACGTTCCAGCGCGGGCCCCAACCTCCGTCCGTCCCGGTGTTCCCACCGGTCCAGATGCTCATCGACATGCTGCGGATCCGCGGGACGCGACGTTTCTCCTTGTCGATGCACGTGCTGGTGTCGGACGGGCATTTCCAGATCCCTTTGGACTTGCCGGTGTAGCCCCAGAGCGGGCTCTGCTCGAGCCACTTGATGTTCCAGTTGCCTTCGGCCGTGGAATCGCCGGTGCCTTTGCCGCTGCCGAGGTCGAGGTCGCCCTGGACCCAGGCTCCGTCGGAGGTGTCGGGTTTCACGTCGGGCGCGTAGGCAAAGGGGATGCGCTCGCCGTTGTCCCCGGAGTACATCGTCCAGCCGAGCAGCAGCTGCCGATGGTTGTTCACGCATTGGATGCCCTGCGCCTTGGTCTTGGCCTTGCCCAATGCCGGCAGGAGCATCCCGGCCAAGATCGCGATGATGGCGATCACGACCAGCAGTTCGATGAGGGTGAAACCGCGGGCGGACCGCGCGGCCGGGCCTGGGACAAGGGCGAAGCGTCTCATGGGTTGGTGCCTTCGGGGAAGGCACCTCATTGGGCACCCGGCAGCGGAGATTACGCAAGCCCGGCGAGCTTGCCGGATGCGGGCTCCGCCGGCGGAGCCCACGCGGGCCGGCGGGCCCCGTCGGACGCGCCGGGGCCCGCAGGCCCGCAGGCCCGTCCGCCCCGGCGCAGTGGGCGGCTACTTCGCCGCTTTCTTCTTTTTCGGGCCGCGGCCTTTGAAGGTCAGCTCCGCGACTCCGGATTTGTCGAGGTCGCCCAGGCCGAGCTTCACCATCTTGCGGAACTGGCCGAGCGCCGCCTTCGCCAGCGGCAGCTCGAGCTTGGCCTGCTTGCCGAGCTCGTAAGCGATGCCGCTGTCCTTGGCCGCATGGGCCCCGCTGAAGAAGCAGGCGTGGTCGCGGTTGACCATGTCCTCGCCGTCGGTGACGAGCACGCGGCTGTTCGCACCCGTCTGGGAGAAGACCTCCATGAGCGTCTTGAGGTCGAGCCCGAGCGCCTGGCCGAGGCCGAGGCCTTCCGCCAGACCCGCGGTGTTGATGTTCATGACCATGTTCACGAGCGCCTTCACCTGCGCGGCCTGGCCCGCCTTGCCGATGTGGCGGAGCAGCTTGCCCTCGTCGGAGAGCTTCACGAGCAGAGGCTTCACCTTCTCGTAGACCTCGGTCTTGCCACCGACCATCAGATAGAGGGTGCCCGCGCGTGCTTGGTTGATGCTCGACGCCATGCAAGCCTCCAGGCTGCCGGCTTTCACCTTCGCGGCGCGCTTCTCGATCTCGACGTGGGTCGATGGCGAGACGGTGGCGCAGTTGATGAAGATGCGGCCTTTGGCTCCGATGAGCAGGCTGTCGCCTTGGGTCGCGAAGACCTTCTCCATGGACTTGTCGTCGGTGACCACGGTGATGATCACGTCGGCCAACGCGGTCACGTCGGCCAGCTTCAGCGGATTGGCGCAACCGAGCTCCTTGGCCAAGGCTTCGGCGGATTCCGGTCGTGCGTCATAGACCGCGGTGATGTCGTAGCCTGTCTCCTTGAGGCGGCGGGCCATGTTGGCGCCCATGCGACCGACCCCGACGAATGCGATGCGTTCACTCATGATGATGGTTTCCTTTGGAATGGATTGAGGGATGAAGTCTATCCGTGGCTCGGGGTGGATGCACGCCGTTTGTCGTGATGGAGAAGCCGGGGGGCGCATCTTGACACTGCCCCCGCGACGGAGGGGTTGGCGTTCGGAGCGCCGCTTTTTAAGCGGCCGGTGGCGGGCCAGGCTGCGACCCGCCGGTTGGAAACCGGCGCTTCCGGGGGCAGTGTCAAGATGCGCTCGAAGCCGGGGGCCCGATCTCTGTGGCGATCCTGGGGTATCGAAAACTGTGGCCCCATCGTGGTCCAGGACGAGACCGCCTGCTGGGCGGCGATAGCCTCCTTGGACCGCGCCAGCAGCTGCCGTAGCGTCGCGGCCGGCATCCTTCGCCGCGGATGTGGTCGGAAAGATCTTGCCGGGATCCCCCGATGGATTGGCTCGATCAACGGACCCGCATCAGGATCTTTGCCGGCCTGCAGGGCCTTGGGAGACGTTGCGGAGAAATCCCGACGACACGCTTCCCGGGGACAGATGCCGACGCGACGGTGGGCCTGCCTTGGCGACGGTGGCGAGGGATGCACCCGGTCCGACCGGCTGTGGAAAAGGTCGACCATCGCGGCGGCTTCCGGTTTTGTAAGCACTCGGGCCGGACCCCGCTGAGCATGGCTTTTGCAGGGGCGGCGGGGTGTTCCGACCAACGACTTCGCAAAAGAATGCCTTGTGCCGGAAGAAAGCGATTGACCCGAAACCTCCGTTTGATACACATCCCGCTCCTTTGTTTGGGAAACTGATGAAAACTTTTCTGCCTAAAGTGGACGTGCAACGGCGCAAGTGGCGCGTGATCGACGCGGAGGGCGCTGTCCTCGGCCGTCTGGCCGTCCAAGTCGCCGACGCGCTGCGCGGCAAAGACAAACCTATCTTCACCCCGCATCTCGATGCCGGCGACTTCGTGGTCGTCGTCAACGCCGAGAAGATCGTCCTGACCGGCAAGAAAGAGACCGACAAGACGTTCATGAGCTATTCCGGTTGGAAGGGCGGCGAGAAGTACCGTTCCGTCCAGCAGGTGCGCGCCGCGCACCCCGAGCGTCTCGTGATGCACGCCGTCAAGGGCATGCTCCCGAAGAACCGCCTCGGTGACCAGCTCCTCACCAAGCTCAAGGTCGTCGTCGGCGGGGTCCATCCGCACACGGCGCAGAACCCGGAGACGATGGCGTACGCCGGCTGAACCCCGACCCCTACCGAACCATGGCACAAGCAGCAGTTGAATTCCTCGGCACCGGCCGCCGCAAGACCAGCGTCGCGCGCGTCCGCATCTCCCCCGGCACCGGCAAGATCACGGTGAACAAACGCCCGTTCGAGGTGTATTTTCCCCTCGAGTCGCAGCGGATGTCCGTCCAGCAGCCGTTCGTGACCACCGCCACGGCCGGCAAGTTCGACGTCAAGATCAACGTCCACGGCGGCGGTCCCGCCGGCCAGGCCGGCGCCACCCGCCACGGCATCGCTCGCGCGCTGCTGTCGAGCGACGTCGCCTTCAAGCCCCTCCTCCGCGCCGAAGGTCTGCTGACTCGCGATCCTCGTATGAAGGAGCGCAAGAAGTACGGCCAGCCGGGCGCCCGCAAACGCTTCCAGTTCTCGAAGCGCTGATCCGACACGGATCGACAAAACCCGCCGGTCCACACCGGCGGGTTTTTTTATGCACGCGAGCTGGCACGACCAGGGGTTCGAGGTCTCCACCGATCCGGCGCGGATCGATGCCGGGGCCGTGCATCGCTTCTTGTCGACCTCCTATTGGGCGGCCGGCATCCCGCTCGAGGTCGTCGAGCGCTCGTTGCGCCATTCGCTCTGCTTCGGGCTCCACCACGGCGCGGTACAGATCGGCCTGGCGCGCGTCGTGACCGACCGCGCGACCTTCGCCTATCTGTGCGACGTCTATGTGCTCGAGGCCTGGCGCGGACGCGGCCTCGGGCGGTGGTTGATGCGCTGTGTCTGGAGCCATCCGGATCTCCAAGGGCTGCGCCGTCGCAGCCTCGTCACGCGGGATGCCCACCCGCTCTACGCGCCGTCCGGTTTCACGGCGTTGGCGCATCCGGATCGTCACATGGAGAAGCTCGACCCCGATGTTTACAAGCGGGCCGCCTCCCGCGGAGAATCCGGATGAACGACCTGCCCATGCGCACTTCCAACTCCCCTGTCCGCGTCGCCATCGTCGGTGCCTCCGGTTACTCCGGCGAGGAGCTCGTCCGGCTCCTGCTCTCCCATCCTCATGTCGAGCTCGTCGCGGTCACGTCGCGCCAAAGCGCCGGCCAGACGATCGCGCAGGTGTTCCCGAAGTTCGCCGGACATCCGCGCTCGAGGACGCTGAAGTTCACCGAGCCCGATGTCGTCGCTCTCGCGGCACAAGCCGACGTGGTGTTCCTCGCGCTGCCGCACGGCGTCTCGGCCGAGTTCGCGGTGCCGCTGGTCGCGGCGGGACGGGTGGTGATCGACCTCAGCGCCGATTTCCGCCTCCGCAGCGCCGCGGTGTACCAGGAGTTCTACGCCCACGCGCATCCCGCGCCGGATCTGCTCGCCCGGGCCGTCTACGGCCTGCCCGAGGTGTACCGCGACCAGATCCGCGGATCGACGCTCATCGCTTCGCCCGGCTGTTACCCCACGAGCATCCTGTTGCCGACGCTGCCGTTGCTCCGGGCCGGGCTGATCAAAGCGAGCGGCATCATCGCCGATTCGATGAGCGGCGTGAGCGGCGCGGGCCGCAAGGCCGACGTGGACTACCTCTTCTGCGAGTGCAACGAGAGCGTGCGCGCCTATGGCGTGCCCAAGCATCGGCACCTCTCAGAGATCGAGCAGGAGCTCGGCATCGCCGCGGGCGAACCGGTCACGATCCAGTTCACGCCGCACCTCATCCCGGTGAACCGCGGCATCCACACCACGCTTTATCTCGCTCCGGCGACGCACTTCGCGACAGCCGCGGAGATGGCCGGCCTCGACCAGCAGATCGCCGCGTGCTACCGCGCCGCGTATTCCGACGAACCGTTCGTGCGCGTGCTCGAAGGCAAGGCGTTGCCGGACACCAAGAACATCGTCGGCACCAACACGCTCGAGCTCGCTTGGCGGCTCGACGCGCGCACCGGGCGCCTCATCGTGATGAGCGCCGAGGACAACATCGTGAAGGGCGCCAGCGGCCAAGCGGTGCAGAGCCTGAACATCGTCTGCGGCTTCCCCGAGACGGCAGGTCTGGTCTGAGCCTTGGCGCGTCGATGGCCGGTACCGGTGCCGGAACGGATCAGACGATCGCCTCGGGCGTCGGAGGACGCAGTGCCGGCTCGATCGGCTCGATCCCGACGTCGCCTCCGAGCGAAGTCGACCTGCTGAAGGTCACGATCGCGGACCGTCCATCCGTGCCCGTGGCATCGACCGCGATGACCGGCAACCGGAACTCGCCGTCGGGCAAAGCGAACCGGAACGAGAACGAGCCGTCCTCGCGAAGCTTCACGGGCCGTCCGCCGATGGTGACCCGCGCGTCGCGCTCGGTGCTGCCGTGGAGCACGACCTCGGCGTTCACCTTGAACCAGAACCCGCGGGGCTTCTCCGGAGCGGACGAAGCGACGGCCGCGCTCGACGGCAGGCCGCACGCATCGTTCCCGCAGTCATGACCGTCGGACGCCCCCGCGTCCGGCATCGGCTCACCGACCGGGATGAGGCTCGATCGGACGACCTGCGCCGAGACCAACCGGGCGATGTCGCCGGAGTTTCCCGGCGCAGATCGCCGCATCTCGCTCCACACCAACTCCGTGAGGCGCGCGGCGTCCACGGGATCAGGCAACGACAAGCCCACCACGCGGGAAGGTGACATCAAAGCCGCGACCGGATGGTCCGGAGGGGCGCTGCGCAAGGTTTCCGGCGTGACCGGTTCCCGCGCCACGGTGGCGAACGCGACCGTCATCTCGCCCGAGGCGCCGTCCGGCGGGGTCGTCATCGGGCGGCTCACCACGAGACCTCTCCAAGATCCGTCGCCACCGAGGAAGCCGATCTCCGCGACGTACGCGGTACCGGGCAAAAGCACCGGCACGAAACGGTGCGAGACACCGACCGGCAGCGGTTGATCGCCCACGAGCCACCCGCCGACCGGGCCGTTCCACACGCGGAGCCGCCAACATCCAAGACCCTTCGCGGCGGCGTAGGCATGCGTCGCTTCTTCGTCGAGTTCCCAATGGGCGCAGACGCAGAACGGATCACGCGCCGTCAACCAGAGCGCTCCCCTCGAAGGGAAGGGAACCGCAGTCGTCGGCACCGATGGCGGACGGACCACGGCAAGCACGGCACCGGCTACCGGGTCCGGCGGCTCACCGGATGAAGGGCGCTCTTCGGACGCCAAATATTTGACGCTCTCGAAGACCGGGAGAGCCGGGTCCGTCGGGACCGTGTGTGGATCGTCTTCCAACAAGATGGACGGGATCGGCGGCAGATCCGGGACCGTTGCCGGACGTCGCCTTTCCGACCAAGGGACCGGAGGAGGCAGCGGGCGGTTCATCGGGCTCGGGACGACCGGCGCGACGGAAGTTTTTGCCGCCGCTTCGACTGGAGCCGCATCCGGGACGAGGGTGCCCGGTTGTCGCCCAGAGGATTTCCGGGCCGCCGGTTTGCGGACAGCAGTCGGACGCACATCGGATTTCGCGGCGGTAGCCTTCGCGGATTTCTTGGGCGGTTCGGCGACAGGCACGGAAGCAGACATCGATGTCGTTTCCGGCGTCGTGACTTTCGCCGGAGGCCGTGCCGACGAAGATTTCTTGGCGTTCGCCCCGACCACGGTCGGAACGGTGTCGCGCTTCACCGTGGTGATCTTGGACGCGGATGGAGCGGCGGGGCGTTTCACCGGTCTCGATGCGACAAGAGGCGGGACGGATTCCGGCGCGACCTTTTTCACGGCGACCTTCGTGGCCGGTCCGGACGGAGCCTTGGACAACGGTTGCTCCGGTTTGGCCGTGGCGGGAATTTCAGAGGGCGCCACGACCTGCTTCTTGGGCGGAGTCCGCAGAAGGTCGGGAACCGCGGGGACCACCACGGCCGCCTTCTTGGAGGGACCTTTCCGCGCAACGGGCTTCGCAAGGGAGGCGGCGGCGGGCGAAACGGGTTTGGGAGGCGTCTTCACCGGCGCGGAGCTTGGGACGGCAGGCGCTCCGCTAGCAATGGTTTTGCGGGGAGGATCCGCTCTTGGTGCCGATGCGGCGGACGGCTATCTCTCCTCCGATGTCGGTCGCGGGGAAAAAACTGGGGATGCTGCTGTCCGGAGATCCGGACGGTCCGTCGTTCACGCACGGGGTCAAGTTCGCGGAAGCCGCGCTCGCCGCGGGCTGCGACGTCTACCTCTACTGCATCGACGAGGCCGTCCGGGGCGTGCGTCGCGCGGACCTGCAGGCCCTGCGCCCGGCCGGCCTCAAGCTCTACGCCTGCGCCTACGGGGCGCACCGCCACGGGATCCCGCTCGACGACTCGGCGGCGTTCGCCGGGCTGACGATCGTGAGCGATCTGATCGCCGGGACGGAACGCTTCGTGAGCTTCAACTGACATGAACCCGCGCGTCCTCGTCCTCGTCACCAGCGACCCGCGCACCAGCGCGCGACCGGCCGAGGCCGTCCGCATAGCCGCCGGCGTCGGCACGTGGAAGAAGGCCGACATCACCCTCTACCTCCGAGGCCCGGCGGTGCTGGCGCTCGGCGAATGGGTGGACGACCTGGTCGACGAGGACAACTTCACGCGCTACCTGCCCATCGTCACCGGATCCGGCGGCCCGGTCCTGGTGCAACGCGGCGCGGCCGAGCTCGCCGGCCTCGGCGACTCGCCGATCGCCTTCGAGGAGATCGACGACGCGCGTCTCGCCGAGCTCGCGGCTGCATCCGCGAGCGTCCTCCGCTTCTGAACGCGATGACCACGACGCTGCACATCCTCACCCGCCCCGCCGACGATCTGGTCACGGCTTTGATCGAGGCGCAGCGCGCCGACCCGGAGAAGGCCGTCGAGGTCGTCGACCTCACCGCACCGGAGCCGGACTACGCCGCGCTCGTCGAGAAGGTCTTCGCCGCCGATTCGGTCGCGACTTGGTGACGCGAGGGGGGAAGCACCCAGCGCGGTCCTTGCGGACGCCCAAGCTCGGAAGCAACCTCCCCGCGTCGCATGTCCAAGCCGTCCCCGTCCCTCCGGTCGCCGCTCGCGATCATATTCCTCACGGTCTTCATCGACCTCGTCGGCTTCGGGATCGTGCTGCCGTTGTTGCCGACGTACGCCAAGAGCTTCGGCGCGAGCGGGCTCACCGTCGGCTGCATCATGGCCGCCTACTCGGCGATGCAGTTCCTCTTCGCCCCGGCCTGGGGTGCCTTGAGCGACCGCATCGGTCGCCGCCCGGTCCTGCTCGTGAGCACCGCCGGCGCGTCGTTGAGCTACCTGCTCTTCGCGTTCGGTTCCTCGATGTCCGGGCACGCCGCGCTCTGGGTCATCCTCGCCTCGCGGATCTTCGCGGGCATCTGCGGGGCGAACCTCACCGTCGCCCAGGCCTACATCGCCGACATCACGCCGCCGGAGGACAGCGCGAAGCGGATGGGCCTGATCGGGATGGCGTTCGGGCTCGGCTTCATCATCGGGCCGATGGTGGCGATCGCCGGCCAATGGATGTTCGGCAAGACCGGGCCCGGATGGCTCGCCGCCGGCATCTGCGCGGCGAACTTCGCCGCGGCCGTCGTGCGGTTGCCGGAGAGCTGGAAGCCGGGCGGGTCTCCCCCGGTCCAGCGGACGCGGCTCGGCCAGGTCCGCCACGTGATGGAATCGCCGGCGCTCGGGTTCCTCGTGCTGGTCTTTTTCTTGGCGACGTTCGGGTTCACCTGCTTCGAGAGCAACCTGTCGATCCTGGTCACCCACAACTACCAGCTCTCCGAGCACGAGGCGTTGAAGGTCGGCGCCGTGCTCTTCTCGTTCGCCGGCATCATCGGCGCCTTCGTGCAGGCGGGTCCGGTCGGCAAGCTGGTGAAGCGCCTCTGCGAACCGCGCCTGGTCGCCGGGAGCCTTCTGGTCTTCGCCATCGGCCTCCTGCCGATGCCGTGGCTCCATGGAACGGTGGGGCTCACGTGGGGCAACCTCTTCTCTGCCCACGGCGGCTCGTGGTGGCTGCTGCTCTTCTTCGTCGCGTTGATCGCCATCGGGTCCGGGCTGACGCGGCCGCCGCTCTTCGCGCTGCTGCAGAAGGCCGCGCCTGCTTCCGAACGCGGCCTGACCTTCGGTGTCGCGCAATCCGGCGCGAGCTTGGCGCGCATCATCGGACCGATCTTCGCCGGCTGGCTCTACGACCGGCATCCGAGCTGGCCGTACGTCACCTGCGCCGCCATCGCGCTCGTCACCGGGGTGGTCGCATGGAAGCGGCTGGTCCGGAGCGACGCCACGCCGATGCCCGAGCCGCGACCGGCCTGACCGGCCTGACCGGCATGACCGGCTGCGGTCCCCGTGCCGTGTGCCCGGTTCAGCGCGACAACGCGACGAGGTGACGTTGCAGGCGCTCCGCCTCGGCGCGTTGTTTCCGCTCTTTGTGCAGCAGGTGCAGGTTCGCGATCATCCGCTGGAGCATGCGGCGGCTCGTGACCGGCGCGAGATGGCTGTCGTCGTGCTCCACCGCGAGCGCCTCGATCCGGCGTTTGCAATCCGCCCGGTCGAGCAGTTTCCCGCCGTTGAAGGCATCGATGTAGATCTCCTCGCGCGGCGTCTGGTAGCGGCAGAGGAAATGGCCGGGCATGCCGATCCCGGTGACCGGCAGACCGAGACGGCGTGCGACGAAAAGGTAGACCGCGCTCAACGAGATGGGGATGCCGCGCCGCCGGTCCATGACGCGGTTCACGTAGCTGTTCGCCGGGTCGTAGTAGTCGTCCGCGTTCCCCCGGAAACCGAGCTCGACGAAGAGCACCTGGTTCAATGCCAGCAAGGTCTCGGCTCCCGATGCGCCCGCCCCGAGCGAACCGCGCACGCGGTCCGCCCACGCGTCGAGCTGCGCGCGGAACGCGGCCACGTTGATGTCGGGATACCGCGCGAGCGAGAACCGCCAGACGCCGTCCTCAAGGTCGAACTGCTCGCCTTGGCCGAGCACGAACGCCATGAACTCGCCGTCGCGCAGCGCGGCCTCGCGTTGGCCAAGCAGCTCGCGGACGCGCAAGCGGACCGACGGCTCGGGATGCAGGTGGTGGCGTCCGAGGAACCGGAACACCGGCTCGCCGCCGGCGAGCAGCTTCGCGCGGATGGCCGAATGGACCTCCGGGTCCTCGTCGCCGAGCAACGTCAGCATCGCCGAGAGCTGGGCGTCGGTGAACTGCACAGGGGCGCTGGCACGTCCGGGATCCACGGACGGAGAGTGGACGGATCCTCCGCCCAATCCATCCGGAAATGCGACCAGAGGTGGCGGGCACCTGTGGGCCTTCGATCCGTTGAGCCGCTGATCTGGACTCGGCCGTGCGTACGAAGAAGCTCGGACGACCCGCATGTAGCGGCATCAGCAGATCGCAGGTCCGCGATGCTGCGGAGTGCTCTTTAAAAAAGATGGATCTTGAAAGCCGGAAAACAGGAACGGAGCCGGCAAGGCTTCAGCTTTCGTGCTTTCCTGTTTTCCAGATCCGATCTCCGGTCGGTGTTTTCTACGGATGAAGTCCGACTCTGCGCCGGCTGCTGTGTCCGCCACTTCTGATCGCGCCGGGTTTTTCGTTTTGCCTGGCGGCGACGACATGCTTTTTTGTCGGCCATGAAACTTTCCGAGCTCCGCCTGGGCATGGCCGTGATCCATCCGACCTACGGTTCCGGGACCGTGAAGGCCATCACCGAGCACGCCGCCGAGGTGCTGTTCATCGACGGCCGCAAACCCGTGGAACCCGAATCCAGCGGCTTGGTGCCCGCCGAAGCGCAGGCGAGCATCAACGGGTTGGCGCTGCCTCTCGCCGATCTCATCGAGCAGACCGTCGGTGCGCTCGCGGACCGGTTGCGGCTGGAGCGCCCCGATGACAAGGTGAAGGACCTCGCCCCGAAATGGCGCGGCGGGAAGCTGGTGCTGCATCCCCACGACCCGACGCTCGCGACCAAAGAACTCGAGCTCGAGGTCTTCTTCCACAAGATCGTGATGGTCCGGAACAACCTCCGCGTGCTCGAGCAGAAGATCAACGCGAGCGAGACGCTGACCAGCGCCGACAAGTTCGACTGGCACCAGTACATCACCCGCAGCTACGGCTCGCTGACGACGTTCAACCTCCTCTTCAAGGAGAAGGAAGAACAGTTCTGAGCTTGGCCCGCGCCTGTCCGTCCCTGCTCAGATCCGCCAGTTGAGCCAGAGCGATCCGAAGTCGTGCGTCTTGCGTTCGCCGACCGAGGTCTCCGGGCTCTGGCGTGCGTAGGTGAAGCCGAGATCCACCCGACCGGACGTGACCGCGAGACCGACACGGCTCTCCAGTCCGAACGGTTCCTTGTCGATGCTCGGCCCGGATCTCCACAGGTTGCCGTCCAGGAACGTGTCCCTCGCGATGGCCCGGCCCTCGATGCCGGCGAACAGATGGACGCCGAACGGCCGGCTCGTGCCTCCGCTCACGGGCAGGCCGGATTGGATCGTCGGCCGCCCGAAATCGTCGGGGAGGTTCACGCCGACCCGCAACGTGGCGCCGGCCGAGGCCTGCGTCCGGGGTGTTCCGCCGGTCAGGGCGAAGTGCGGCACCAAGTCCACCGCGCCACCGTCACGGTCGCCAGCCAGCGTCGCACGCCAGGCGCGCGCATAGGTGAGGTCGGCGGTCGGTTCGTTCCGCAGCTGGTGTTCCCATCCGAGGGCTTGGGCATACTTGAAGTTCCGGTGGATGAAGTTCTGCGCCTCCCCGGCAAGTGAACCCGGGCCGACCCAGCCCAATCCTAGCCGGACTTCTTCCAGCACCGCCGTGCCGCCCGACATCGTGCCGCGCCGTTGCAAGGCCGGCGCGCCGTAGATCCAACCGGCGTAGGGCCGGTCGCCCGGCTGGTAGGCTGTCGTATGGATGTCGACCGGCGTGAAGATCAGCTGCCCGGTCGCGAACGTGGCGCGCGCCCGTTCTGGCTCGAAGCCGACCGCTGGCAACGCTTCGCCGAACCACGCCAGCCAACCCGGCATCGATCCGGTCGCGTGCTCCGGGGATAGGTAGGCGAACTGGAGACCTTGTGTGTAGCTGTGGTCCGTCCCGGTCACCGAATCGTTCTCTTCCCACGCTTGGAACGTGTGCCCGGCGAGGCCTCCGCTGTCCTCGTCCCGGGCCAGGTCGACGGCACGTCCGTCGCGCGGCTCCTCGATCGCGCCGGCCGCGGATCGAGGGCCACCAAAGCCGACGTTCAAACCGAGGCTCACGAAAGGCGCGCCCGCGACGTCCTCGTCGATCACGGTCTGGCGATGGTCGTCCCTGAGCCGGACGCTACCCGAGAAAAGCGTGCCGACCTGGAACGTCACCTTGGCCGACGGAGATGCCTGCCAGCCGATCCCCAGCGAGACCGGGATCGATTGGTCCCGCAGCACGCCGCCCGGGATGCTCGCATCGTCCGCGAGCCGGAACTCCCGCGTCTCATAGGCCAGACGGAGGAACACCTGGAGCGGTCCGTTGATCTGGTAGCTCAGACGCCCGGAAGGACCTTGCGTGTCCAACCGCCAACGGTGCGCGATCTGCCATTCGACGCCGATCACCGGCAGCACGCGGACGACGTCCTCCAAGCGCGTCGACCCCGCCACGCCGATCGTCAGCGCGAAGTCCTGCGAGAACTGCCGTCGCGCACCGAGAAGCCCGCCGACCGTCATCGACTCGGACACCTCCGCGTCCGGGTCGCCGGCCGCGCCGAAGTTCACGCCGGCCACGAAGGCCCAACGTTCGTCGTACAAGTAGGTGAAGGTGGGCGACAGCTTCACCTGGAACGCGTCGCGCAGCGGTTCGTCCGCGCCGGGCAACAGCTTGCCGAAGTTGGAGAAACGGTAATGCGAATGTTCGACGCCCGCGCCGAGGCCGAACAGCCATCGCGGTGACAGCACCCACTTGGCGCCGAGATCGAGCGCGACCCGCGGACCCCGGATGTCCGCGTCGGTGTCGCCGATCTTGCCGCGGGCCGGCACCGTGAAGCCTGGTTCGATGCTGGATTGCGCCGGCAAAAAACCGGCCAAGGCCGGGCCCGCGGAGACCGCCGCCAGCAACCCGGCGCACATGGAGCGCGAAAGCATGGATGGGATTAAAATGGGGCTCCGGCGATTTGCAACCGGAGTCCTTCGGCACCTAGGGGGTATCCTTACCCCCTAGGATTGCGACTTGAATCCGGTGCGTTTCCCCGGCCAATTTCTTGGATCAAGACCAATCCAATGCGAATCCTCGTCGCCGAAGACAACACGGTCAACCGCGAGCTGGCCCGACACCTGTTGGTGCAGCTCGGGCACGACGTCGTGCTGGCCGGCGACGGGAACGAGGCGCTGGCGCGGCTCGAAGAACTGCCCTGTGACCTCATCCTGATGGACCTATGGATGCCGAAGCTCGACGGCCTCGCGGCCTGCGAACGGATCCGGGCTTCCGAGAAGGGGACCGGCCGGCGGACCCCGATCATCGCGCTCACGGCCCACGCCATCAAAGGCGACCGCGAGGCCTGCATCGCCGCGGGGATGGACGACTACCTCGTCAAACCGGTCCGTCAGCCGGCGCTGGCGAAGGCGATCGAGAGGATCGTCTCCGCGGGCACGCAGCCCGCTCCGGAAGCCGTACCGGAGCGCCGGCCGTGGCTCGACCCTTGGGACGGCGTGGATTCGGAGCTCCTCCGCAAGCTTGCGCCGTTGATGCTGGAATCCACGACGGCGTCGTTGAAGGCCTTGCAAGGCGCGTTCGAGGCGCGGGACTGGATGAAGATCGAGCGCGAGGCCCACACGCTCAAAGGCAGCTTGGGTCTCTTCCACGCTCCGCGGGTGGTGGTCACGACGAAGAACCTCGAGACGGCCGCGCGCCTGAAGGACGAGACGAGGGCGTCTGCGTTGTTGGACGCCCTCGCCATCGAGCTGGCGGCGGTGCAGGCCGAGGTGCGGGAACGGTGCGGGAAGTCCTGAACCGGGATCGCCCGGACCCGGTCAGCCAGCGGTCATGGTGGCAGCCGCGGACGGACCCGGAAGCCAGCGGTCCAGCGTCATCTGGAGGCGCTCGGCACGCAGCGGCTTCTCCAGGTAGTCGTCCATCCCCGCGGCGATGCAGGCTTCCCTGTCTCCTGCCGGTGACCCGGCGGTGAGGGCGATGATCGGTGCGCCGCGGGAGGCCCCCGGGTCCCGACGCAGTTCGCTGGTCGCCTTCAAGCCGTCCATCTCGGGCATCTGACAATCCATGAAGATGAGCTGGAACTTCTTCGACCGGGCGGCGGCGATGGCTTCGCGTCCGTTCTTGGCGACCTGGACGCGGCATCCGGAGCGTTCTAGCAGATAGGCCACGACCAACGCGCTGGTGCTGTCGTCCTCGGCCAGCAGAACATCGATGCCCGCGGAGGCCGCCCCGGCCGGCGCACCGGCGGAAAGCCCGCCGGGCAGGGCGATCCTTCCACGCTTGTCCAAGGCCTTGCGCACCGCGGCACCGACCGAATCCGGGCCGGCGATCGGGCGCGCCAGCGTCGAATCGCAGGAACCCTCGAAGAAGCCCGCGACCGTCGTCCTCCGGTGGAGGGCCACAAGTGCCGGGACGGGCCACGCGCCTCCTTGGCGCACCTCGCGGAAGAACCGCGCGAGCGCGCTGTCGGCGATCGCGACGTCCACGATGACGAGTTCCCACGGACGTCCCGCCTTGGCCGCGCCCGCGAGCATTTCCTGCGCGGACGCGAGGTCGATCCCGGCGGACCGGCAGCCCCAGCGCGTCAACTGGCGGGAAAGCACGTCGCGGCCGGGGGCGGACAGGTTGACGAGCAGCACGCGCAGGCCTTCGAGGTCCAAAGGCGGCGTGCCCGACGGCGTCACTGTCCCTAGGGCCAGCGGCAGGGTGGCCCAGAAGGTCGAGCCGACATCGGGCGTGCTCTCCAGCCCGACCTGCCCGCCCATCAGCTCGACCAGCTGCTTGGAGATCGCGAGCCCGAGGCCGGTGCCGCCCTGGCGCCGGGTCGCCGCCGATTCGATCTGCGAGAACCGTTGGAACAGCAGCGACCGCTTGTCGTCCGAGATGCCCGGCCCGCTGTCGGTCACGGCGATGCGCAGCGCGCCGTCGATCCGTTCCACCTCGATCCCGACGTGTCCTTCCGCGGTGAACTTCACCGCGTTGCCGACCAGGTTCATCAGCACCTGCCTCACGCGCGAAGGATCGCCGATGATCTCCTCCGGCACGCCCGCCCCGAACATCATCGTGAGCTCGATCCCCTTCTCGTCCGCCCGGGCCGACATCAGCTCCGCGACCTCGGCCACGATGTCCTCGATGCGGAACGCCTCGCGCAGCAGCTCCAGACGACCGGCCTCGATCTTCGAGAAATCCAGGATGTCGTTGATGATCGTGAGCAGCGATTCACCAGATTGCTTGATGGTCTCCGCGAAGCGGTGCTGCCCGGGCGGAAGGCTCCCGTCGAGCAGGAGGTCGGTGAAGCCGAGGACCCCGTTCAACGGCGTGCGGATCTCATGGCTCATCATCGCCAGGAACTCCGTCTTCGCGCGGTTGGCCGATTCGGCCGATTCCTTGGCGCGGATGAGCTCCGATTGCGCATCCTTCTCGGCGGAGATATCCGTGAACGACACGACCACGCGGCGGACCGTCCCGGCCGGGTGGAGCTCGGCCGGCACGGCGTTGACCACGAGCCAGACCATGTCGCCGCCGGGACGGCGCATGCCGAAGGTCACATCGAGGACGGGCCGGCCGGTGCGGAAGACCTGCCCGACCGCGAGGTCGGCCGGCCGGGCCGACGATCCGTCGCCGTGGTAGAGCTGCCGCAAGGCGTCGTCGAAACGTCGTGCCGCGACCTCCTCCGGCGTCAGCCCGAGGATCCGGACGGCGCTGTCGTTCACGGTTGAGAACTTTCCGTCCTCCTCGATGGTCATCACGCCTTCCGACAACGCGGTGACGACCGCCCGGTGCCGTTCCGCGCTGGACTCCAACGCGGCCTCGGCCCGTGAGCGGTCCACCGCCACGCTGACCAGCGCGGAAGCCTGCGCGAGCACCGCCAGGTCCTCCGCCTCCGGCCGGGCCTTCTCGCGGTGGTAGCAGGCGAACGATCCGAGGATCGCACCGCCGTTGGAGAAGATGGGGAACGACCAGCAGGAACGGAGTCCCTGACGGGCCGCCAAGCCGCGGAACTTCTCGTCCCAGAGCGGGCTCGTGGCGATGTCGTCCACGATGACGGGCTCGCGCCGGAAGACCGCCGTGCCGCAGCTGCCGGCCCCCTCGACGCACCGCAGCCCGTCGACAGCCCGGTTGTAGTCGTCGGGGAGCGACGGTCCGGCCGTGGTCCGCAACGTGACGCCGTCCGCTTCGAGCAGGAGGACCGAGCAGATGCGGTGCGGGGAAGCCCGCTCCAGATAATGCACCAGCTCCGTGAGCACGACCTCGACGGGTTCGCCCTTGGCGATGAGCTCGAGCACCCGGTGCTGTCCGTCGCGCTGCGCCTCCGCCCGGCGACGGGCGGCGTAACTAGTGCTGCGCGCGAAGTCGTCGCGCGTGTAATGCTGAAGATCGAACCAATGCCCGCTTTCGACTTTCGAAATAAACGCCGATGGATCGCTTCCCAGTTCGACGACGCTAACCGAGGGCAGGAGTTTGCGGACCAATGCGCACTCGGCGGGATTATCGTCGACAAATACCAGCGACTCGATACCGACGTTCAATGCCTTGGCGATTCGGCGCAAGCTAGTAGCTTTGTCTCCCCACGAACACTCAAAGCAGGCGAAGTCCTGTAATTTCAAAACGGAATGGACGTGCTCCAAGCCGGTGGCGGCGATTTTCGGATCATTCTTGCTGGCAACCGCTAAGATGACGCCGCGCTCAGCAAGCTGTTTAACGTAGGTCCCGAAGGCGGCGAACGCTTCGCCTGCCGGAGTTTCCGGGCCGAGTTGGATGTTCTCGACACCATCGTCGCCGATAACGCCACCCCACAGCGTGTTGTCAAGATCGAGCACCAACACTTTTTTTGTGCGCGCGTTCGCTCCGCGCCAGGCCGCCGCAAAGTACTCCATGAATTGCGGCG
>JBBRQL010000018.1:0-34531 GCA_038226425.1 Verrucomicrobiota bacterium | reverse complement strand
GCCGGAGCGAAGCAGGTCGTCTTCAACGGGCTCGACACACCGCTCGTCCCGCAGACGCCCGATTTCCTCAAGACCATCGCGGTCGACCAAGCTCTGGACCCCGAGATCCTGCTCGCCTTCGAGATGAACGGCGAGCCGCTGCCGTGGCTCAACGGATATCCGCTCCGCCTGGTCGTGCCCGGCCATTACGGCACCTACTGGGTGAAGCATCTCCACGAGATCACCGTGCTGGACGAGCCGTTCAAAGGGTTCTGGATGGATCCCGGATACCGCATCCCCGACGAGCCCTGCGGGGCGATCGAGGCCGGCACCACACCCAAGCGCACGGTGCCCATCACCCGGTTCAACGTCCGCTCCTTCATCACCAACCTGCCGTCGGGAACGATGTTGAAGGCCGGCAAGGCGACCGAGCTGCGCGGCATCGCGTTCGACGACGGCCACGGGATCCGCGAGGTGCTCGTCTCGGCCGATGGCGGCCGTTCTTGGCGCGCGGCGGAACTGGGCCGGCAGGTCGACCGGTACGCGTTCCGAGGTTGGACGCTGCCCTTCACGCCGGATCACGCCGGCAAACTGACCTTGATCGCCAAGGCGACGAACCGCCTCGGCCAATCGCAGCCGATGGAGCCGCTCTGGAACCCGTCCGGATACATGCGCAACTGCGTCGAACCCGTCGAAGTCGACGCCCTGTGAACATGAGCCACCACCGCTTCTTCGTCTCCGCTGTCGCGACCGTTGCTTGTATCGGCATCGTCTCCGCGGAGATCCCGCTCCAGCCGCGGAAGAACCCCTTCGCCGACGACGCATGGCAACTGCCGCCGGAGAAACCCGCGCTGAAGCCCGGCGAAGGCCTCGCCTCCGTGAACGGCAACTGCATCCTCTGCCATTCGGTCGACTACATCTCCACGCAGCCGCCTTTGCTGCGGGCCCAGTGGACGGCCACGGTGGAGAAGATGCGCGCCAAGTTCGGCGCGACCATCGCCACGAACCAGGTGCCGGGGATCGTGGATTACCTCGCGACGGCATACGGCCGGAAAGACCCGGTGAAGTGACCTTTCACCGCGCATGAGCTTCCTGTAGCCGCTCGCGTTCCTGTTCGCGCTGTCACTGCCGGTCGTCGTCGTCTTCTACCTGCTCAAGCGCAAACGGGTGGTGAAGCTCGTGCCGTCGTCGCTGCTCTGGCAGCGGTTCCTCGCCGAGACCCAGGCGAGCGCGCCGCTCCAGCGGCTGCGCCACAACTGGCTGCTCCTGCTCCAGCTGCTGATGCTCCTGCTCGTCGTGCTGGCACTGGCCCGGCCGTTCTTCTCCGGCAAGACCGGCGAGGCGTCGCTGCAGATCGTCATCCTCGACGCCAGCGCCTCGATGCAGGCGACCGACGAGTCGCCGAGCCGCTTCGAGAAGGCGCGCGCCGAGGTGTCGCGGCTCGTGGACGGCCTGAAGACCGGCTTCAGCGCGGACAACCAGCAGATGTTGCTGATGGTCGCCGGCGCCAACGCGGAGGTGAAGCAATCCGCGACCTCCGAGAAATCCGCGTTGCGCCGGGCGCTCCAAGCGGCGCAGGTCACGGATTCGCCGACGCGTCTGGCCGAGGCCCTGCGCGTGGCCGAGACGCTCACGAGGGACAAGCCGGACGCCGAGATCCATCTCTTCTCCGACGGCGCGGGCGTCGATCTCAGCGAGTTCGAGACGAAGGACCTCCGGCTCGTCTTCCACCGCGTCGGCACCCGGGGGGACAACCTCGGCATCGTCACGCTCGATGTGAAACCGAACCCCGAGGACCCGACGAAGCGCGCCCTGTTCACGAGCGTCGCGAACTTCTCCGGATCCGCGGCCGAGACGACGGTCGAGCTGCTTTTCGACGGCCAGGTCATCGAGGCCAAGGCCGTCACGGTCGGCGCGACCAACACCGTGCCGGTCGCTTTCGTGGCCGGCCAGGACCACGACGGCGTCTTCACCGTCCGTCTCTCCGCGAAAGACGACCTGCCCGCCGACAACCAGGCCAGCATCGTCAGCCTGCTGCCGCGGCCGGCCAAGGTGCTGCTCGTCACCAAGGGCAACCGCTTCCTCGAGAAGGCGCTCGCGGCGTCCGCTCCGAACATTGAGCTATCCACCGCGACCGACCTCACCGATCCGGAGGCGAAGCCCGATCTCGTGGTGCTCGACGACGTCGCGCCCGCCGTCTGGCCCGCGGGCAACGTCCTGGCGATCCACGTCGCGGCGACGAACTGGTTCGAGGGCGGCATCGGGGAGATCGAAGGCCCGGGCATCGTGGATTGGCGCAACACGCATCCGCTGCTGCGCTTCGTCAGCTTCGACAACGTGCAGATCGCTTCGGCCCTCGCGGTGAAGACGCCGACCTGGGGCGTCTCGCTGGTCGATTCGCCGACGTCGCCGCTCGTGCTTTCGGGCGAGATCGGTCGCCAGCGCGTGGTGTGGGTCGGGTTCGACACGCTGCAGAGCACGTGGCCGCTGCGCGTCAGCTTCCCGATCTTCATCGCGAACGCCGTGGATTGGCTCAACCCGGCCACGGCGAAGGCAGGGCAGTTCCTCATCCATGCGGGCGACGCCTTCCGCCTTCCGTTGGGCGACCTCGGCCAGCATGTCTCCGCGAAGGTCACCTCTCCGGACGGCAAGGTCACCGACGTGCCGCTCGGCCCGCAGGCGCGAGAGCTCGTCTTCGGCGAGACCTCGAGGCAAGGCACCTATCGCGTGGCGCTCGGCACGAACCAGCTCGCCTTCTGCGCGAACCTGCTCGACGCGACCGAGAGCGCCATCGCGCCTCGCGGCGAGCTGAGCCTCGGCCGGCACGGCGCGGTCGCGGCCACCACGATGAAGCGCGCGGACCTCGAGTGGTGGCGCTGGTTCGCCGTGGCCGCGCTCGCGGTGCTGATGGCCGAGTGGTGGTGGTTTCACCGCAGGACGGCGTGAGCCGGCTGTCAGCCTCTTCCGCCGCCGCTTCCCGCCCGGTACTGCTCTTGGAACGAGAAAGGCCGCCGGGAAAACCCGGCGACCTTTCGCGGAGCGCTCCCGGCGGATGTTTTCTTCAGGCGGCCGTCGCGCCGAGGTGGCGGATATCCCGCGCTTCGTAGAGGAACACGACGTCCTCGGCGACGTTCTTCGCGTGGTCGGCGATGCGCTCGAGCGCCTTGCTGATGGTCATCAAATGCAGGCAGCGCGTGATGGTCGTCGGCTTCTCGATCATGAAGCTCGCGAGCTCCCGGTAGAGCTGCTTGTTGAGCTGGTCCACGTCCTTGTCGCGCGGGATCACGGCCCGGGCGCGCGCGGTGTCGCCGTTGACGAACGCGCCCAAGGCGTCGTTGAGCATCTCCATCGCCATCGTGGCCATGCGCGGGATGTCCACGTACGCCTTGAGCTGCGGTTCTTGGGAGAGTTCGAGCGATCGGCGGGCGATCGTGGTCGCCTCATCGCCCACGCGCTCGAGGTCGCGGGCGATCTTCATCGCGCTGGTGATCAGGCGCAGCTGGGTCGCGAGCGGCGCCTTGGCCAGCAGGGTGATGCACGCCGCGTCGACCTCCTGTTCGAGGTGGTCGATCTTGTCGTCGTCCTCGGCCACCTTCCGCGCGAGGTCGTCGTCGCGGTCCACCAACGCCTTGATGGCGTTGTTCACCGCGGATTCGGCGTGGCTCGCCATCAGCAGGAGCTTCTGTTTGAGGGCGGCGAGCTCGGATTCGAAATGGGTCATGCGAGTTGGGATCTGGGAAGTGGGAGGTATGTCCGGACGAGGCTCAACCGAAACGGCCGGTCACGTAGTCCTCGGTCTGTTTCTTGGCGGGGTTGGTGAAGATCTTGGTCGTGAGGTCGTACTCGATGAGCTCGCCGATATAGAAGAACGCGGTGTAGTCGGAGATGCGCGTCGCCTGCTGCATGTTGTGGGTGACGATGACGATGGTGAACTCCTTTTTCAGCTCGAGGATCAGCTCCTCGATCTTGACCGTCGCGAGCGGGTCCAGCGCGCTGGCCGGCTCGTCCATCAGGATGATCTCGGGGCGGATGGCGATGGCGCGGGCGATGCAGAGGCGCTGCTGCTGGCCGCCGGAAAGCCCGAGCGCGCTGCTGTGGAGGCGGTCCTTCACCTCGTCCCAGAGCGCCGCGCCGCGGAGCGAGCTCTCCACGACGCCGTCGATCGCCGACTTGTCCTTCGTGCCGTGCAACCGGAGACCGTAGGCGATGTTGTCGTAGATCGACTTCGGGAAGGGGTTGCTGCGCTGGAAGACCATGCCGACCCGCTTGCGCAGCTCGATGACATCGACGTCCTTCGCGTAGATGTCCTCGCCGCCGATCAGGCACTGGCCGGTGATGCGGACGTTGTCGATGAGGTCGTTCATCCGGTTGAAGCACCGGAGAAACGTCGATTTGCCGCAGCCGGACGGCCCGATGAAGGCGGTGACCAGCTTCTCCTTGATGGTGATGTCGATCCCCTTCAAGGCGCGCGACGATCCGTAGAAGAGCTCGACGTTCTTCGCCTCGATCAACGGCGCGGCCGAGAGGACGCCCGGAGGCGTGACGAGATCGACGGGGTTGGCGGGTAGTGTTATGGCGGCCATGGAAAGCAAGGGGGTCAACCACAGATGGACACGGATGGACACAGATCCTGACCGGCGTGACGAGGCCGCGGCCGGAGGCTCCGCGAGGGCGCGTTGCCCGGGCTCCTGCCGCCGCATCTGTGCCTGTCCGTGTCCATCATCGGTCGGAAAATTCTCAATGCCCCGCGCGCATCGCCTTGCGCATGCGGGCGCGGGCGATGATCCCGATGGCGTTGAGCGAGAAGGTGAGCATCAGCAGCACGAGCACGGTGGCGTAGAGGATGGGCCGCGTCTTCTCGATGTTGTCGGACTGGGTGCTGAGCACGAAGGCGTGGTAGCCGAGGTCCATGAACTGGTCGGTCAGCTTGCTGGGCAGGTCGGCCATGTAGTAGGCCACGCCGGTGAACAAGATCGGGGCTACCTCGCCCGCCGCGCGGCTCACCGCCAGGATCGCGCCGGTCAGGATGCCCGGGAGCGCGTTGGGCAGGACGATCCGGAGGATGGTCTCCAGCTTCGTCGCTCCGAGAGCGAGGCTGGCCTCGCGGAGGCCGGGCGGGATCGCCTTGAGCGCCTCTTCGGTCGCCACGATGACGACCGGCATGGTCATCACGGCCAGGGTGAGCGAGGCCCAGAGCACGGTGGGCCTGCCGAACAGCGGGCCGGACTGGTGGGTGAGCTGGTCGAGGTTCTTTCCGATGAAGTTGATGAAGAACCCGAGGCCGAAGAGACCGAACACGATCGACGGCACGCCGGCCAGGTTGGCTATCGCGACGCGGATGATGCGGGTGTAGGCGGAACCGCTCGCCGCGTACTCGGTGAGGTACACGGCGGTGATGACGCCGATGGGGATGACGAAGATCGTCATGACCATCACCCGGATCGAAGTGCCCACGATCATCGAGAGGACCGCCGCGGATCCCGGCTCGAACATGTCCTTGCGCGGGATGGTGGACACGAACCGCCACGAGAGCCCCGGCAGGCCGTGGTAGAGGATGTTGCCCAGGATCGCTGCGAGGATGGCGAGGATGCCGAAGGTCGCGAGGCCGGTCAGGCCGGTGAAGAGACCGGAGGCGATGTCGGGCCGCTTGCGCTCGAAGCGGCGGCCGGCGGAGGCGGAGGAGATCGGGTTGCTCATGGCGGGTCGGGTGCGGGCCTCAGCGTTGCTTCTTCAGGCGTTGCATCACGGCGTCGCCGAGCAGGTTGGTCGCGAACGTCACGGCGAACAGGAGCGTGCCGAGCATGAAGAGAACCCGGTAGTGGTGGCCGCCGTTGACGGCCTCGGCCATCTCCGCCGCGATGGTGGCGGTGAGGCTGCGGGTGGAATCGAAGATGTCCCACGAGACGACGCTCGCGTTGCCGCTGGCGATGAGCACGACCATCGTCTCGCCGATGCAGCGACCGAACCCGAGCACTATCGCCGCGAACACGCCCGGCGCCGCGGCCGGCAACACGACCTGCCATGCGGTCTGCCACTTCGACGCGCCCAACGCCAGGGCCGCCTGCACGTAGCTGCGGGGCACGCTGGTGAGGGCGTCCTCCGCGATCGAGAAGATGAGCGGCACAGCGGTGAGGCCGAGGGCGATGCCGGCGACGAACGCGTTCAACCGGTACCGGTAGCCGAAGATATCTTGGAGGAAGCCCGCCAGCACCAGGAAGGCGAAGGCGCCGAGCACGACCGACGGGATGCCCGACAAGAACTCGATGCCGGGCTTGATCCATTCCTTCCAGCTCGGCGGTGCCAGCTGGGACACATAGATCGCGGCAGCGAGCGAGAGGGGCACGGCGAAGGCGAGGCCGACCAAGGTGGTCTTCAGGCTGCCGATGACGAGCGGGACGAGATTGTACTTATGGATCGAACTGACGGGTTGCCAGATGTACTCGGGCTTCGCATATCCCGTCCACTGGTGCGGCTTCAGCAGATACTTCCACTCCGTCGTGTTGGCCAAGGCGTCCTTGTCGTCGCGGACCGCCGCGGGGACCTCGTTCGCGGCCTCTTCGCGGATCTCCATCATGGTGCGGAGAGTGTCTGCGTCCTTCGTCTTGAGCTCGGAGACGCTCATGCCGAGATACCGCGCCAACCGGTCCGGAGCGGTCTTCTCCATGTCCTTGGACGGGATGACGGTCTGGACCAACGCGCTGTCGGTATCGCCGAGAAACACGGGAAGGGCTTCGCGTCCGACGAACAGGAAGATGAGGAACACCATCGCGATGGCCGAGAGGCTCACGGTGAAGATGAACTTCTCGGCGATCCATTCGAGCGGCCGGGCGTTGTGGCCGCGGTGGATGCCCATCCAGCCCGAGGGGCGCTTCGCGGCGTTAGCGTATCGGTGCGGCAAGCGAGGAGAGGGTTCGGGACTTGGGCGGGAGAGGCGTGGACGGACGAGCGCAGGTTAGTCAGGGCGGAGGCGTCGCGCCAACCGACGTTACCGTGACGAACGCGCTGCAGGGAGGAGGGGATGGATGGAAAGGGGCGGGGAGCGGTGTGTCTATCCACCATCCGCTCCCCGCCCATCCACTTCACCTACCTCAGTTCGCGCGGAGATTCTTCGGCAGCGGATAGTAGCCGACGTCCTTGACCAGTTTCTGGCCCTCTTCGCCGCGGATCCACTTGAGATAGGCGGCGACATCGCCCTTATCGAGCGCGGGGTTCACGTACACGAACAGGTAGCGCCAGATCGGGTACTTGCCCGAGAGCACCGTCTCTTCGTTGGGCTCGATGGCTTCCTCGCCCTTGGCGCGGCTGACCTTTATGTGCTTGGCGCCGTTGCCGTAGGCCGCTCCGCCGTAGCCGATGCCGTTCTTGTCCTTCGCGACCGCCTGCAGGACGGCCGCGGTGCCGGGCATGGTCTGCGCGTTGGCGGCGAAGTCCTTGCCCTTGAGCACGTGCTCCTTGAAGAACTCGTAGGTGCCGGAGCTGTTCTCGCGGCTGTACACGGTGATGGGCGCATCGTTGCCGCCCACTTCCTTCCAGTTCTTGGTCTTGCCGGTGAAGATGCCTTCGAGCTCCTCGATGCTGAGCTCGGCGACCTTGTTGTCCCCGGACACGTAGACGCTCAACCCGTCGAGCGCGACCTTGTACTCGGTGGGGCGTTTGCCGAAGACCTTGACGCACTGTTCCTGTTCCTTCGCCTTGATCTTGCGCGAGGCGTTGCAGAGGTCGGTGGTCTGGTTCTGGAGCGCGGCGAAGCCGGTGCCGGTGCCGCCGCCGGTGACCTGGATCTTCTGGCCGGCGTGGCCGCCCATGTAGACCTCGGCCCACTTCTGGGCGAGGACGACCAAGGTGTCGGAGCCCTTGACGGTGATGTTGCCGGCGAAGGCCGGGGCCGCGGCGAGCAGGCCGGCGGCGAGGAGAGCGAGATGTTTCTTCATATGCGTGCGGTAGATTTCGTTTCGGAGGATTGGAACAGGGCCGCGTGACGACCGGTGGACGGTCATGTCACGCGGCGGTGACGATCAGAACTTCCAGACGGCATCCACCTGGATGCGGTACATCTGGCTGTCCACGTCCTTGACCGCGCCGGCCGGGAGGACGTTGTTGATCAGCTGGGTGGCGAACAGCGTCACGCTGAACGTGAGGGAATCGTAGGGCGAGTAGCTGCCCTTGACGATGTGCCCGCGGACGTTGGTCCCGGCGCCGTAGCCGGCCGCGCCACCGACCGGTGCGACGGAGTAATACGCGCCAAAATCGGATTCGGTGAACTCCTCGAACCACGCGTCGGCCTGCAGCGCGGTGTAGCGGTAGCTGAGCTCCCAGGTGCCCTTCTTGCCGGCCTTGCCGAAGGCGACGCCCGCGGTATAGCCCTCGTTGTCCTTGCTCACCGACGGGTTGTGCAGGAAGTCGCCGGAGACGGTGACCGGGAAGGTGCCGGTGTTGAACGGGAAGCTCTCCAGCATGTAGGTGACAGAAGCGTCCGCGTACACCGGGTTGAAGCCGGCCTTGGGGTTTCCGGCGCCGTCGCGCGTGTTGCCGCGCTGCTGGTTGGCGAACTGGTCGGTGTTGAGGGGGCTCTTGCCGGGGGAGATGTCCCGCGCCAAGACGCCGAACGTGCCCACGCCGACGCTGCTGGTGACCTTCTTGTTCCAGGTCGAATCGAACCGCAGCTGGCTGCCGACCAGATAGGGGTCGTTGCTGCTGCCGCCGAGCTCGTTGACGGAGAAGCCGCCGCCGATCGCGCGCAACGCGTGGTCGGGGCTGATGCGGTAGGTCAGGTCGATCGCCGCGCCTTCCGGCGTGTAGTCCTTGTCGAACATGATCGTGGAGGGGAACACGAACGGGTTCTCCATCTTGCCGACCGTGAGCGAGCCCAGCCAATCGGCGTTGTGGATGGGGTTCCACTTCGCGTAGGCGAGGTCCAGATAGACGAACTTCTTCGCGCCGTTGCCGCTGAAGGAGGTGTTGCCCGAGAGCGGGTCGCCGCCGGTGCCGCCGGAAGCCGGTTCGCTCGAGGTGAGGCGCATGCCGACCTCGAAGTCGTCGGCGATGTTGGCCACGATGCCGAGGCGCATCCGGTAGCGGAAACGGTTGCGATCGACGAAGAGCGAGTTGGGCGCGGTGAAGCCCTCATAGCGGGTGCGGAGGTCGCCGTTGATCTTCAGGGCGGTGACCCAGTCCGGCATGCCGCTCTTGGCGGCGAAGGCGGTGGTGAAGCCCTTGTCGGCCTCGTCGCGGAGTCCGGTGGCTTCGTCAGCGGTGAGCACGCCCTTCTCGACGAGCTTGTCGAGGAGCGCGTCGGCCGATTGGGCCTGGACGGTGGGAGCCCCCGCCGTGGCGCCGCAAAGGGCGGCTAGCAGGACGAGCCGGGGCAACAGTGGTTGGTGTTGGTTTGCCATAGTGTGTGTTTCCGATGTACGGCCGAACGCTGGGAACGGCGTGTTACGAACCCAGTGGTCAAATGTTACGATAGCGTGACGAAAAGGCCATCCACCGGACTCTGTGCGGACAGGAATCGGCCATCGGATCGGTTGGCGCGCGGCCGTCCAGACCCGACCGGACGTATCCCTCGAAGCGCTCGCCGCAACAGCGGGGCCCCTGATCGAGGTGTCGTTTCTTCCGCCCCATCGTCCTGGCGCGACGGGAAACGCTGGCGGGTCTTTGTCGGCCGGACCTCTTGAGCCGGGCCCGTCGCAGCCGCGCCCGCAGGCCGGCGAACGTCACTTCTTCCCGTAGATGGCGTCGGGCGTCCCGAGCCGGGGCTCGGTGGTCGTCCAAGCGCCGCCGCTCTCGTCGAGGCTGCGGAAGAAGCAGGACTTGTAGCCTTCGTGGCAAGCGGGGCCGGTCTGCTCGACCTGGATGAGCAGGGTGTCGCCGTCGCAATCGAACGCGATTTCCTTCACGACCTGCACGTGGCCGCTGGATTCGCCCTTCATCCAGAACTTTTGCCGAGAACGGCTCCAGAAGAAGGTCCGGCGGGTCTCGATGGTCTTCGCGAGCGAGGCGCGGTTCATCCACGCCATCATCAGCACCCGGCCGTCCTTCGCATCCTGGACGATGGCCGGGACGAGGCCGTCGGCGTTGAACTTCAGCTGGGCTTCGATGTCGGTGTTCATTACGAGGTGCTGTGCGTATCGATGGGGGTGCGGGTGCGGTCACTTCCCGGGGAGAAACGTGAAGGCGACGGCGGCGAGGATGCAGACGAACGCCGCGAGGTGGTTCCACTGCGGCTTGGTGCCCAAGTAGAGGAAGGCGAAAGTGACGAAGACCACCAGCGTGATCGCTTCCTGGGTGAGCTTGAGCTGGTAGAGCGAGAAGCGCGCGGAACCGTAGCGGTTGGCGGGCACCATCACGAGGTACTCGAAGAAGGCGATCCCCCAGCTGGCGACGATCGCGATCCAGAGCGGTTGCGTCTCCTTGAACCTGAGACGGCGGTACCAGGCGAAGGTCATGAAGATGTTGCTCACGACCAGCGCCGCGAACGGGAACCAAGCGGTCTTCGTGAAGCGTTCCATGGCGGGCATCAGACGCGGCGCACCGGGAGTCCGCGACCAGCGAGGTGGTCCTTGACCTGTCCGACGGTGAAGGTGCCGAAGTGGAAGATGCTGGCCGCGAGCACCGCGTCCGCCCGCCCCTCCAGGAGGACGTCCGCCATGTGCTCCAGCGTGCCCGCGCCGCCGCTGGCCACCACCGGGACGCCGACCGTCTCGCTGATGCGCCGGGTGATCACGAGATCGAACCCATTCTTGGTGCCGTCGGCGTCGATCGAGTTCAACACGATCTCGCCGGCACCCAAGGCCACGGCTCTCTCGGCCCATGCGACCGCCTCGAGCCCGGTGGCCTTCCGGCCGCCCTGGGCGAAGACCTCCCACCGGTCGGGAGCGACCTTCTTCGCGTCGATCGAGACGACGATGCACTGGCTGCCGAACTTTTCGGCACCGGCGCGGATGAGATCGGGCTCGGCCAGCGCGCTGGAGTTGATGCTCACCTTGTCGGCGCCGGCCTGGAGCATCGCGCTCATGTCCTCGACCGCGCGGATGCCGCCGCCGACCGTCAAGGGCATGAAGCAACGGTCGGCCGCGCGCTCGATGACATCGATCATGCTCGTCCGGCCGTGCGCACTGGCGGTGATGTCGAAGAACACCATCTCGTCGGCGCCCTGGTCGTTGTAGCGCACCGCCAGCTCGACCGGATCGCCCACGTTCTTCAACTCGCCGGCCTCGGCGCGACCGAAGCCCACACCGCGGGTGACCTTGCCGTCATGGACGTCGAGACAGGGGATGACGCGTCGAGCTAACATGTTCGTGCGATGAGCATACCGGCGCTATCCGTCCTAGGACACGAAAAAGCCCGCCGGGAAGGCGGGCTCGTGAGGGATCGGTGGCCAGGGCCTGGATCAGGCCGGGCCGAACTTGCCGTCGACGTTCTTGAACGACTTGTCGCTGTAGACCAGCGTGTTCAACGAGCTCATCGGGCTCTTCGCGGAGAAGACGTAGCCGGCCTTCTCGACCGCCACGAGGATGTCAGGCTTGGAGAGAGGCTTGGCCTTCGTGGCCGCCAGCACGGCTTCCTTGAGGGACATCTCGTTCTTCGCCCGCTTGCGCTTCACCGGGCTCGACGAGGCGGGCGAAGCGACGGGGGCCACGGCCTTCGGGCGGATGATGACCACAGGCTCGATCGCAAGAGCTTGGTTGATCTGGGCCAACTCGGACTCAAGAATCTCCTTCCGCTTTACTAAGGAGGTGCGTAGGGAGACGAATTCTTTCAACGGATCGCGTTTCATTCGGGGGAGATTCTTAGGGGAGGAGATATAAAACACAAGGATTATTTGTTGCAATATCACCGCCGGCCCGGACCTGACTATCCTTGCCTCTTGGTGAATACACGGTCGAATGTTGCGTCCGGTCTCCTTGGTCGGGTTTTGGAGATGGGTTGCCGCAAATCGCCAGAACTTGATGTGTTCACCGGCTGCAGCGTCCCGCCCGGTCGTTGTTGCCACGGCCGACCAGGTCATGGACGAACACGTCGACGCGCCGATGATAGCTCATCAGACCGATATGGACACCGAAGAAGAGGTCGCGCCCCGAGCAGGACTGGCTTCGACGGGTGAAGCATCTCTCCGAGGCGTGCATCCGAGGAGCTCGGTTCCCTATGCCGTCTCCTACCCGGCTGAGGGACGACGTAGGGTGGGGCATCGAAATCGACCGTTCCTCGATGGTCGGAACAACGGGTGCATCGGATGGGATGGCCCAGAAAACCCCTGTTTTTCGTCGTTCGAGGTGGGTCGTGACGATGCCTCGTCGGGACTTGGCGTCGGTCGGGATCTCGGCCAGGTTGGTATCTTTTCCCTAGTGACACCTAGGGTAAGCCGTATCTGCGCTGCCGACTTAGGGATGTGCTCGGCGGCGACCGTTGTGTCCGATACTTTCTCCCGCGGCCATCCGCCGAAGGTCTTGTTCCGAGGCGCCGTTCAGGCGTTGACCCGACACCATTCCTCCGCTTCCTTCCCACCGCACTTATGAACCGAACCGTTCTCCGTTCCTTGGCCATCACCGCAGCCACCGCTGCCGCTGCTCTCATCGCCGGCTGCGCGTCCGGTGTGCAGAACCCTTCCGGCGTACCGGTGACCCGGCTCAACGCCGACGAGCAGGGTTTCGTCGCGGGCACCGGCGTGGAGTCCCAGGACCTCGTGGCCGTGACCGACAAGATGGCGCGCAGCATCTTGGCGACCCCGGAGATACTGAAAGCGCAGGGCCTTCCGCGCGTCGTCCTGCTGCCGGTCGAGAACCAGACCCGCTTCGCGTTCAACAAGGACATCTTCTTGGACCGGATCCGCGCCCAGCTGAACTCGAAGGCCCAAGGGAAGGTCAAGTTCCTCGCACGCGACCGGATGGAGGCCTTGGAGAAGGAGCGCGAGATGAAGCGGGCGGGGCAGCTGACCTCGTCGAGCGACCCGGTCGTCCAAGAGTTCAAGGGCGCCGATTTCTTCCTGACCGGAAAGCTCTCGGGCATGACCACCAAGGCCCGGGCCGGCACCAGCGACTACATCCTGTACACCTTCCAGCTCATCGATCCGCGCACCAGCGACATCATCTGGGAGGACTCGGCGGAGATCAAGAAGCAGGGCACCGAGGACGCGGCGTACCGCTGAGACGGCCCGGTTCTGTCATCTGATGAGACTTGGCAACTGGCTTGAAGCGGCCCTCGCGCTGGCGACCTTTGCGGGCTGCGCTTCGCTCAGCCCCGAGGAACGGACCCGACGCGACCGCGTCCTGACCGAGTACCGCGACGCCGCGTCAGCCATGAGGCGTGGCGACACCGCGGCGGCGAAACCGCTGCTCGACGACGCGCTGCTGTCCTTGGGCGGCATCACCGCGGGCGACAAGACGGCCCGGGGTTCGCGCAACTACTTCCGCGAGGAATCGACGAAAAATTTCCGGGGCGAGCCTTACGAGCGCGCGATGGCGTATTTTTATCGGGGCATCCTCTACTGGATGGACGGCGAACCTGACAATGCCCGCGCTTGTTTCCGGAGCGCGGCGCTCCAGGACGCCGACCCGGAGCAGGGGAAGTACGAGAGCGATTGGGTGTTGCTCGATTATCTCGACGGCTACGCGACCACCAAGCTCAACGGCGACGGAGCGGATGCCTTGAAGCGGGCGCAGGCCGTCGCGCACATCAATCGTCCGCCGGCGTACGACAAGCAGGCCAACGTGCTCGTCTTCGTCGAGACCGGCCGTGGACCGGGTAAGTTCGCCGCGGGCGAGTATTCCGAGCAGCTGCATTTCCGTCCGGGCGGCGCGGATGCCGTGAGCGCCGAGATCCGTGTCGCCGGGACCGGAGCGGTCGCGATCGCGCCGGCCTACGACGACCTGACCTTCCAGGCCACCACGCGTGGTGGCCGCCAGATGGATTATGTGCTCGCGAACAAGGCGGTGTTCAAGGGCGCGACCGACAACTTCGGCAACGCGGCCATCCTCTCCGGAGCGATCCTCGCGTCGCATCAAGGCCGCAACAGCGCGGCCGACGAGGTCGGCCTCGGCCTGCTCGCCGCCGGTGTGGTGAGCAAGATCTTCTCGGCGGCGACCACGCCGTCGGCGGACGTCCGGGCGTGGGACAACCTGCCGAACCTGCTCGGGTTCGCGACGCTCCGGCTGCCGCCGGGCCGGCATGACGCGATGATCGCTTTCCGCAATCCGACCGGCCAGACGATCGTCACCCGGCAGGTCGCGTTCGATGTCGTGGCCGGCCGCGACACCGTCCTCTTCGTCAGCGACCGCAATTGATCATTTCCTCCATGAAAACCTCATCCATCGGTGCCCTTCTCTTGTCCATCGTCCTCGTCGCCGGCTGCGCGGGCGGAGGCGCCTATGCGCCGGTCAATTCCGACAAGCACAACCTCGAGACCGGCGCCAAGTTCGTCCTGATGGACAGCGGCGCCCAGCGTTCCGTCACCGCGGCCGCGCTCCAGGAGAAGGTCCTGGAAGACGGGCGCCTCGAGGTCGCGGCCGTGCTCCGGAACCGCGAGAGCCGACGGATCCAGGTCCAGGTCCAATGCGTGTTCAAGGACGCCCAAGGCATCGCCACCGGAGACGAGACGCCGTGGCAGGACCTCATCCTGACCGAGAACGGCATGGAGACCTTCCGCGCCGCGGCGATGAACACGCAGGCCAAGAGCTACACGGTCCGCGTGCGCCAAGCGCGTTGAAGGACCGCGGACGGTGCGGGGCGCTTCACCTCCGCGGCGATTTCGGTTTCACTCCGGCTTATGGACATCATCGGCGTCATCCCGGCCCGCTTCGCCTCGACCCGGTTCCCCGGCAAGCCGCTGCACCTCATCGCGGGCAAACCGCTCATCCAACGCGTCGTCGAGCGGTGCCGTCTCGCCCGCTCGCTCACGGATGTCATCGTGGCCACCGACGACTCGCGGATCGCCGAGGTGGCGTCGAAGTTCTGCCGGGTCGAAATGACCCGGGGTGACCATCCGAGCGGGACGGACCGTATCGCCGAGGTCGCCGGCCGCATCGCCGCCGACGGCTACGTGAACATCCAGGGGGACGAACCGCTGATGGATCCGGCGGTGATCGACGCCGTGGCCGCGCTCCTGTCGAAATGCGAGATGTCCACGGCGGCGACGCCGATCCACGACCTCGCCGAGGTCGACAACCCCAATGTGGTGAAGGCGGTCGTCGCGATGGACGGCCGCGCGCTCTACTTCTCGCGCCGGACGGTGCCGTATCTTCGCGATCTCGCGGGCCGACCGGCCGCCGAGCAGCTCGCGGCGTTCCCGTTCCTGAAGCACCTCGGGATCTACGGCTATCGGAGAGAGACGTTGCTGCGTCTCGTGACGTTCCCGGTGTCGCCGCTTGAGACGGCCGAGAAACTTGAACAGCTCCGCGCCCTCGAGAACGGCATCCCTATCGCGGTCGCGCGGGTCGCCCACGACAGCGTCGGCGTCGATGTGCCGGCGGATGTGGCGCGGGTCGAGGCGCTGCTGGCGCGGGCTTGAAGCGGCGCGGAGGATCCGCGGCACCGAAGCGACATCGTCACGGTTTTTGGCTCGCGCGTTTTTGCAGGACACCGGCAGCATCGGTAGATGGTTCCCCCCGAAGTCCGTGCCGTCGCTCGTCTCGCTGTCATTGTCGTCGCGCTGGTCGCCGCGGTTTTCTCCGCCTCCGCCAAGCCGCGTGCCACCGACCATCCCACCGCGCTCGACCGCTACGTCGCCGCGCCCGACCCGAGCTACGCGTGGAAACTCGCCATCTCCCTCCGCGACGATAGCGCCACAGGATACGCGCTGGACCTGACATCGCAGCACTGGCTCACCACGAACGAGGTGAACCGTACCGAGTGGAAACATTGGCTGCTCGTCGTCAAACCCGACAACTTGGCCCACTCCACCGCGCTGCTCTTCATCTCCGGCGGCGCCAACCGCGGCAACAAGCCGCCCACGCCCACGAAGGAGTTGATCGAGATCGCCAAGGCCACCAAGTCCGTCGTGGTCGAGCTCAAGATGGTGCCGAACCAGCCGCTCATCTTCGGGAACGACGGGGTCGAGCGGACCGAGGACGACCTCATCGCCTACACGTGGGACAAGTTCCTCAAGACCGGCGACGAGAAATGGCCGGCCCGTTTGCCGATGACCAAATCCGCCGTGCGCGCGATGGACGCCGTCACCGAGTTCCTCGCCAGCGACGCGGGCGGCAAGGCCAAGGTCGACACCTTCGTGGTCGCCGGCGGATCGAAACGCGGATGGACCACCTGGACGACGGCCATCGTCGACGACCGCGTCGTGGCCATCGCGCCGTTGGTGATCGACGTGCTGAACACCGAGGAATCGATGAAGCACCATTTCCAGGCCTACGGCTTCTTCGCGCCGGCGGTCGGCAACTACACGCAGCACCACATCATGGATTGGCTCGGCACGCCGGAATCCAAGGCGCTGTACGCGATCGAGGACCCTTTCAGCTACCGCGACCGGCTCGCGTTGCCCAAGCTCATCATGAACGCGACCGGCGACCAGTTCTTCCTCCCCGATTCCTCGCAGTTCTACTTCGGCCAGCTGCCCGGCGTGAAATATCTCCGATACGTGCCGAACGGCGACCACTCGCTCCGCGGCACGGACGCCTACGAGACCTTGATGGCGTGGCACCACGCGACGCTCAACAAGGTGCCGCTGCCGCAGTTCACCTGGCAGCACGGCGCCGACGGCACGCTCACCGTCACCACCCGGACCAAGCCCAAGCAGGTGCTCCTCTGGCAGGCCCATAACGACGCGGTCCGGGATTTCCGCCTGGAGGTCGCCGGGCCGATCTATCATTCCGTTCCGATGGACCCGGACGCTTCGGGCAACTACGTGGCCAAGGTGCCCGCGCCGGCCAAGGGGTGGTCCGCCTATTTCGCCGAGCTCACCTTCGACCTCGGCGCGCCCGTGCCGCTCAAGCTGACGACCGACGTGCGCGTGACCCCGGACACGCTGCCGTTCCCCGCGCCGTCGGGGACGAAGCCGCGCGGCTTCCTGTCGAAGTAGGTGGAGGCCGCGGAGGCGGTGCTTCTCCGTTCCACGCGAAGGCGGATCTGTCGCCGGGCACTTTTTGGTTGGCACCCGGCGGGCGGCCAAGGGAATGTGCAAGCCCATGAAGTATATTTTCGTCACGGGCGGCGTCGTGAGTTCCCTCGGCAAGGGGCTCACCGCGGCGTCGCTCGGCACTTTGTTGGAGAACCGGGGCCTGAAGGTCACGCTGCAGAAATTCGACCCCTATCTGAACGTCGACCCGGGCACGATGAGCCCGTACCAGCATGGCGAGGTCTACGTGCTCGACGACGGGGCGGAGACCGACCTGGATCTCGGCCATTACGAGCGCTTCACCAGCACCAAGCTGAGCCGCAAGAACGCCACGACGAGCGGCCAGGTCTACCAGCAGGTCTTGGACAACGAGCGCGAAGGCGTCTACCTCGGCAAGACCGTCCAAGTCATCCCGCACGTGACCGACGAGATCCAACGGCGGATCAAGCTGCTGGCCGACGACACGAAGGCGGACGTCATCATCACCGAGATCGGCGGCACGGTCGGCGACATCGAGGGCCTGCCGTTCCTGGAGGCCATCCGCGAGTTCGCGCTCGATGTCGGGCCCCACAACGTCTGCTTCCTGCACGTCACCTATGTGCCGTTCATCAAGGCCGCCGGCGAGATGAAGACCAAGCCGAGCCAGCAGGGCGTGGCGAAGCTCCGGGAGATCGGCATCGCGCCGCACATCCTCGTCTGCCGGTGCGAGCACCCGCTCAACAAGGACATCCGGCAGAAGCTGAGCCTGTTCTGCAACGTGCCGTTCGAGGCGGTGATCGAGGAGAAGGATGTCGATCACTCCATCTACGAGGTCCCGCTCATGCTCCAGCGCGAGCGAACCGACGACCTTGTCTGCCGCCAGCTCCAGCTCGATGTGCCGCCGGCGGACATGGGCCATTGGCAGGATATCATCCGCCGCCTTGTCGCGCCGCAGCACCGCGTCCGCATCGGCGTCGTCGGGAAGTACATCGAGCTGCAGGACGCCTACAAATCGGTCTACGAGGCGTTGAAGCACGGCGGCATCGCCAACGACTCCGGGGTGGAGATCGAGCAGATCGAGGCGGAGGAGCTCGAGACCGGTGATGTCTCGAAGATCTTGAAAGAGCTGGGCGGGATCGTGGTGCCCGGCGGCTTCGGCGAACGCGGCATCGAGGGCAAGATCAAGGCCGCCCGGTACGCCCGTGAGAACAAGATCCCGTACCTCGGCCTCTGCCTCGGGATGCAGATCGCGACCATCGAGTTCGCCCGGAACGTCCTCGGCCTCGGCGGCGCCCATTCGACGGAGTTCGACCCCGCGACGCCGCACCCGGTGATCCATCTCCAAGAGACCCAGCGCCACGTGAAGCGCAAAGGCGGCTCGATGCGTCTCGGCGCGCAGGAATGCCAGCTCGTCATGGGCACGCTCGCCCAAAGGCTCTACGGCGCCTTCACCGTCAGCGAGCGCCATCGCCATCGCTACGAGTTCAACAACGCCTACCGCGAGCAGTTCGAGGCGGCCGGGTTCGTCATCAGCGGGATGACGCCGGACAACCAGCTCGTCGAGGTGATCGAGATCCCGGCGCACCCGTTCTTCATCGCGTCCCAGTTCCACCCCGAGTTCCTCAGCAAGCCGAACCGGCCTCATCCGCTCTTCCGTGGTTTCATCGCTGCCGCCCACCAGCGGCAGCACCGTTTGCCGTTGCCGACCTCGCCGCGCGCCGCGGCTTGAACCGTCGGCAGGACGGGGAAACGAAAACCGCGCGACCTCGTGGGAGGTCGCGCGGTTTCTTTTTTCTGCGGACGGCCTACTTCTTGATCGCGTCCTTGACGGCGTTGCCCGCGTCCTTCGCGGCTTCACCGGCTTTCTCGGCGGATTTCTTGAGGTCGTCCGCGAGCTTCTCTTAGGTGGTCTTCTCTTTGCAGCCCGTGGCGAGCAGCCCGAGGGCGAGGATGGCGATGAGCGAGGCGGACAGTTTGGTGAGCGATTTCATGGATGAGGACGGGGTTGTGTCGTTAAGGACGGAATGTTGTTAACCGGGACCGCAGTCGGGCACAAGCTGAGGCTTCGTAGGTCTTCACCCCACCGGACCGCCGCTCTTCACGTCCACGCAGATGATGTCGCCCTTCGCGTTGCGCACATAGACCTTGCCGTTCGACAGCACCGGCGCGGTCCAGAACTTGCCGCCGCCGACCTGGGCGCGGCTGATCTCCTTGTACGCGTCGGGCTTTGCCTCGACCACGACGAGCTCGCCGTTGCCGGTGAGCCAGATCAGCTTGCCGTCCGCCGCGGCGAGCGAACCGGCGGAAGCGTTGGGCGAGGCCCACACGAGCTTGCCGGTCTTCAGGTCGAGGCATTTCAGCTTCGAATCCTTGTCGCCGCCCTGGCCGTCGACGCCGTAGACATGACCGCCGATGACGACCGGGCTGGCGAAGTGGGCGCGGATCTCTTTGTTGGACCAGACCTGCTGAGTCTTGCCGCCGCCGAACCGGATCGCGCCGCCGCCGGTGCCGTAGCCGGACGAGAGGAACATGACGTCGCCGCTCACGACGGGATCGGCGGAGTTCACGTCGTAGCTGGTCTTCCACGGATGTTCCCAGAGCACCTTCCCGGTCCTGGGTTCCACCGCGAAGACCTGCTTCGCACCGAAGATGGCGAGAACTCGCGCGTTGCCGTCCTGGAACGGCACGGGCGTTCCGTAGCCCGCGGCGTCCTTGCCGGACGCCCACGCCTTCGCGCCGTCCGCCTTCTTGAGCGCGATGCCGGAGGTGCCGGCATTCAGCACGACCAGGTCGCCTTCGATGTGCGGTGATCCGGCGAAACCCCAATCGGGCAGCTCGGCACCGAACTCTTTGTGGACGTTCTTCGTCCAGACCATGGCGCCGGTCTTGGCGTCCAGGCAGAGCACGTCGCCTTGTTTGCTGAGCGTGAAGACGCGGTCGCCGTCGACGGTCGGCGTCGCGCTCGGGCCGCCTTCGTAATATTTCGGGTCTAGGTCCTGGGCGTAGCCGTGCTTCCAGACTTCCGCGCCGGTCGCGGCGTCGAAGCAGTGGACGGTGTCCTGCTTGCCGTTGTTTCCGACGGTGAAGACACGTCCGCCGGCGACGGTGAGCGAGGCGAAGCCGGTGCCGACGTTCTTCTTCCAAAGCTGTTTCGGCGTCCCGCCCGGCCATGCGCCGAGCCAGTTCTTCTCGGTCGAGATGCCGTCGAAGTTCGCGCCGCGGTAGCGGGGCCAGTCTTCGGCCGTCGCGGCGGTCGTCAGGGCCGCGAAGGCGAGGAGTGCGATGGGGAGGTTGCGCATACGCCGCGGAAACTACCCGGGGCCGAGGTGGTGTCAACGGACCCGCCGGAGAAGAGGCGCGATTGGAAGTGGCGGACATCGCAGCCGCCGCATGGTGGCACTTTGTCGGTAGAAAACACCGGCCGGAAATTGAATCTGGAAAACAGGAAAGCAGGAAAGCTGGGCTTTGCCGGCTCCGTTCCTGTTGTCCTGCTTCCCATATTCATCTCTTTTCCCAGAGCAAGCCGCACTCCGCTGCATCGCGGACCTGCGATCTGCTGACGCCGCTACTTGCGAGTCGTCCCAGCTTCTTCGCACGCACCGCCGAATGCAGATCAGCGGCACGAACGATCGAACTTCCACAGGCGCCCGCCACTTCGGATCGGACCCGGCGGAGAAGAGGACCGCAGAACGAAAAACGCCGCGCCTGCTGGGCAGGCGCGGCGTGATGGAAAAGCCGTCGGCCGGTCAGAACTTCCCGGTCAGCTCGATGCCGACGACCATCGGGTCGCCCGGCGTGCCGACGAAGAAGCCGTTGTTGAAGCCTTGGCGCGGCCCGAGGTCGAGCGCGTTCGCGTAATAGGTCGTGTCGGTCAGGTTCCGGCCGAAGACGGCGAGGCCGAAGTTCTTCCCTTCCCAGCCGGCGCGCGCGTAGAGCAGGGCGTAGGCTTTCTGGGCGACCGTGTTCGGCTCGTCGAGATACCAGTCGCCGATTGCGGTGACGCCGACGGTCGCGTAGACGCCGCACTTCCGGCAGCGCGCGGTGACGCTGGCGTCGAGCGTGAACTCGGGCACGAAGTTCACATCCTTGCCCGCGAGGTCCTGGCCGAACGGCCCGGGCGTCGTGAACTTGCGGAACTCGGCGGTCTGGTGGCCGGCCGCGATGCGCGCCTCGAACCACTCGCACGGCAGCGCGCGTAGCTCGACCTCGCCGCCGACGGAGCGGACCTTGTCGGCGTTGACGATGTAGAAATCCAGCCCGGCGCTGGTGCCGTTGAAGGTCGTGACCGGGCGGTACACCTGGTAGTCGCGGGTCTCGGTCCAGAAAGCGCTGGCGGCAGCGAACAATTTTCCGTCGAGCAGCTTCGCGCCGACGCCGATCTCATAATGGAGCGATTCTGCGGCATCGTAGCTGGAGACCTTGGCGTTGTCCGAAGAGGAGCTGAAGCCGCCGGGCTGGAACCCGGTGGTGAAGCTGGCCCACGCCGTGACCTCGGGCGTCAGATGGTACGCCAGGCCGACGCGCGGCTGCAGCGAGTTGAAATCGCGGTCGAAGGACTGCGAGGCCGCGACCGGGAACCCGCTGAACGTGTGGTCGCGGTTGCCGCGGCGGGCCTCGTGCTCGAAGCGGAGCCCGGCGGTGAGGTCGAGCGATTGCCAGAGCGTGTAGGTCGCCTGGCCGAAGAGGGCGGTGTTGTCGTTGCGGTTGCGGCCGCTGGTGAGGTCGGTGCCGCCGGCAGGGGCCGTCGGGCTGACGACCAACGGGGCGAGCGGACCGAAGTGGTAGCCGGACGCCGCGTCGGTCGTGAGCTGGGCCAGGTACGCGCCGCCGCTCCACTTGAGCGCGGCTTCCTTGTCCACCGATTCCAGGCGGAGCTCCTGCGACCATTGCTGGACGTCGGGGCTGCTGAAGCCGGTGAGGCCGTTCAGCGGGAAATTGTTCCCGGAGAAATACTCGGCGTAGTCGAAATCGCCGCCGACCTCCTGCCGCCAATCGCGCCGCGTGGTCACGGAGATCGCCCGCACATTCTCGCCGGTCCAAGCGGCGCGGAGCGAATAGGTGTGGCTGTCCTGCCGGTTGTAGCCGTCCTGGTCGAGCTTCACGTCGTACAGGTCGCCGGGGGCGGCGAGCGGACGGGTGATCACCCCGCCGTCGCGGAAGCGTTCGGCCGAGGCGCTGAGCGTGAGGTCCAGCGTCTCGGTCGGCGTCCAGCGCACCTGCGCGCGGCCGGCCAAGGTCTCGCGGGAATCCGGGTCGTTGCCGGTGACGAGGTTGTGGAAATAGCCGTCGCGCCTGCCGTAGGTCCCGCTGACGCCGACGAAGAGCTTGTCCTTGACCACTGGTCCGCTGACCGATGCTTGGCCGTTCACGGCGTCGTAGTTGCCGTAGCTGAACGAGCCGCGCCCGTGCCAGTCGTTCCCGGGCAACCGGGTGAGCAGGTTCAGCACGCCGCCCGGGCGGTTGGCGCCGAACAACGTGCCCTGCGGCCCGCGGAAGAACTCGCCGCCGTCGATGTCGGTCAACGGGATGCCGCGCGTGAAGAGGTCGCTGTAGGGGACGTCGTCGACGTAGATCGCCACGGCGCTCTCGCCGTAGCTGAAGTTGTTCTCGCGGAGCCCGCGCAGGCTGAAGCGCGGCGTGCGGTCGCCGTTCGCGTCGAAGGTCGTCAGGTTCGGGGCGATCGCCGTGAGGTCCCGGGTCGAGACCACGCCGCGCTCGCGGAGCTCGTCGCCGCTGACGCGCGTCACCGCGCCGCCGCCGGTCGGGACGGGGTCGAGCGAGCCGAGCACGGAGACCTTCTCGAGCCGGTAGGGCTGCGAAGCGGTGGTGGTGTCGGCCGCGTTCTGGGCGACCAAGGAAGTCGCCGAGAGCGCGAGGACCGCGAGGGCGGAGCCGCCGATCAAGGAACGGGAACGAGAATATGTCATAGGATATTGCCTGAGCGTTTCGTGAGCGCGGTAGGAAACGCTGCCGCGACGGGGCGCTTCAAGCGGAATCCTCGGCATATCCGCGGGGGTGTCCGGCGCGGGCGCGAGTGGGCTGCGCGAGTGATTCGCGTTGGCAAGCCGGCCGCCGGCCCGCCATGGTTTCCGCCGAAACGTGAGCGCCGCCACCCCAACGAAAAAAGGACCGACCCACAGCCGCGATGTCGTCGTGCGGAACAAGCAAGGCATCCATGCACGACCGTCCTCGCAGTTCGTGAAGCTCGCCAGCCGGTTCGCCTGCGATGTCTTCATCGAGAAGGACGGCGAGACCATCAACGGCAAGAGCATCATGGGCCTGCTGATGCTGGCCGCCGGTCCGGGCAGCAACCTGCGCCTCATCTGCGAGGGCGAAGGTGCCCAAGCGGCTCTCGACGACCTGTTCGCCCTCGTGGACTCCGGCTTCGGCGAGCCGTTGGTGTGACGACGTCCGCTTCTCTTTTCTCCCGTCTTCCGTCTCCAGCTTCTGCCGCCATGTCCGATTTCAACATCCACTACGTCGCTCAGCTCGCGCGTATCGAGCTCTCGCCTGAAGAAGAGCAGAAACTCGGCGTCCAGCTCGGCAACATCCTCGGCTATATCGCCAAGCTCAAAGAAGTCGACGTGACCGGCGTCGAGCCGACGGCGCAAGCCTTTCCGCTGGTGAACGTCACCCGCCCCGACATCGCCACCGGTTCTCTGCCGCACGACGAGGCGATGGCCAACGCGCCCGCCAAGTCCGGAGGGCTGTTCGTGGTGCCGAAGATCGTGGAGTGAGAACCTGAAGCTGAAGCATCATGGGTTGGATTACAGATTTGCTGAAAGAGCTTCCGCTTTCCGCGGTGCTGAAAGAGCGATTGACGGCCAAGGAAGCTGAGTTCCAACGCCTCACTGAAGAATTGGATCGTGCTTTACAGGACAACGTGGCCCTACAAGAACAGGTGGCCCAGCTAAAGCAAATTTTGGCCAAATCCAAGGTTGCCTACGTGCCAAGTGACGAAGAGATAGGAATCCTGAAGACCATAGCCGATGCGCCATCCGGATTGGAAACCAAAGACCTGATTTCGGCTGTTTCCATCACTAAAACACGGCTTGCTTACTATTTGGGTGAATTAGAAAACCACGGTTTCATTAAGGGTAGTCCGTCGTATGGGGCTGGAAAATTCTTTCATTACCTTGATCAAAAAGGTCGAAAACTGCTCATTGATAAAGGTTTGGCCTGATTCGCAACTGTTTCGCGTTTGGTGCTAAAATTTCCCGACTACGCTTCTTCTAGCTTATCGCCCTAGCGATTTTGTTGTTCAACTCCCCGCCCACGATGCTCCGACATCTCACCCTCTCCGGCCTGACCGCCAAGCTCGCCCGCCGCGAGTGCTCCGCCCGCGAGGCGCTCCAGGCCTGTCTCGACCACCTCGCCGAGGTGGACGGCCGGGTCCACGCCTTCATGAGCCACGACGCGGCGGACGCCTTCGCCCAGGCCGACGCCGCGGACCGCGACCTCGCCGCCGGCGTGACCCACGCGCAGAAGCCGCTGCTGGGCGTGCCCATCGCGTTGAAGGACCTGCTGGCGCACCGCGGCCAGCCGCTGAACTGCTCGTCAAAGATCCTGGGCAACTACCGTTCGCCCTACGACGCCACGGTCGTCGAGAAGCTCAAGGCCGCCGGCGCGATCGTCTTCGGTCGGTTGAACATGGACGAGTTCGCCATGGGCAGCTCGACGGAGACCTCGGCGTTCCAGACGACGCTGAACCCGTGGGACCTGACCCGGATCCCGGGCGGCAGCTCCGGCGGTTGCGCGGCGAGCCTCGCGGCGAACATGGCCTTCGGGACGATCGGCTCGGACACCGGCGGCTCGATCCGCCAACCGGCCGCGCTCTGCGGCGTGGTCGGCGTGAAACCGACCTACGGGCTCGTCTCGCGCTACGGTGTGACGGCCTTCGCCAGCTCGCTGGACCAGGTCGGTCCGTTCGGCAAGGACGTGCGCGACGCGGCGCTGCTCACGCAGGTCCTCGCCGGGCACGATCCACGCGATTCGACGAGCATCCCGGGTCCGGTGCCCGATTATCTGGCCGCACTTGCCAAGAACGACGGCCCGCTGCCGTTGAAGGGGCTCCGGCTCGGGTTGGCCAAGGAGTACATGGTCGGCGGTCTCGATCCCGAGGTGGACGCCGCGATGCAGGCCGCGGTGAAGCAGTTCCAGGCCTTGGGCGCTGAGGTCGTCGAGGTCTCGTTGCCGCACAGCGCCTATGCGGCGGCGACCTACTACATCATCGCTCCTGCCGAGGCCTCGGCGAACCTCGCCCGCTTTGACGGAGTCCGCTACGGCGCCCGGGTGAGCGGAAAGGATCCGGCCGAGCTGAACGCGAAGACCCGTGGCGCTGGCTTCGGCGCCGAGGTGAAGCGCCGCATCATCTTGGGCACCTACGTGCTCAGCTCCGGCTACTACGACGCCTATTACCTCCGCGCCCAGAAGGTCCGCACGCTCATCCGGCAGGATTTCCTCACGGCGTTCGAGACGGTGGACGCCATCCTGACCCCGACGACCCCGACGGCGGCGTTCAAGGTCGGCGAGAAGAGCGACGACCCGCTCCAGATGTACCTGAGCGACATCTTCACCATCTCCTGCAATCTGGCCGGGATCTGCGGCATCAGCATGCCGTGCGGCTTCACGAAAGCCACCGATTCGGCTCCCCGGCTTCCGATCGGTCTCCAGCTTCTGGGCCGGCCGTTCGGCGAAGAGACGATGTTCCGGCTCGCCCACGCGTACGAGCAGAGCACTCCCTGGCATCGGGAACGGTCGCCGTTGGCGTGAACGGGCCGTGGTATGGCGGCACCGGGGGCGCTCGTTTTCGCGGTAAAAGCCGGTTTTCACGGACCAGCCGAGATTAGACCAAGAAAGTTTTTGACACCGTGCTGTCGATTTGAGACTTCAAGAGGCTCTTAGTTTCCGGCAAGCACGCTGGAACGTCTCCGTAACCGTCGAAGCGGGAGGGCGCAAGCCCGTCAACACCGCACTACAACATGCCGAGCAAACGTTACAAGAAGGCGCTGACCGTGGTGGACGCCACCAAGACCTATCCGCTGGCCGCGGCGGTCGAGGTCCTCGCCAAGTTCCCCAAAGCCAAGTTCAACGAGTCCGTCGACGTGGCTTTCAAGCTGGGTGTCGATCCTCGCCAGTCCGACCAGATGGTGCGCGGCACCGTCCCGTTGCCCCATGGCTCCGGCAAGGTCGTCCGGGTGCTTGTGTTCGCCAAGCCCGGTGGATCCGCTGACGCGGCCCGCGCCGCTGGCGCGGAGCACGTCGGCTTTGACGACCTCATCAAGAAGTGCGTCGAGGGATGGTCCGATTTCGATATCGCCATCGCGACCCCGGAAGCGATGACCGAGGTCCGCAAGCTCGGTAAAGTCCTCGGGCCTCGCGGCTTGATGCCGAACCCGAAGACCGGGACGGTCACCGACGACACCGCCAAGGCGGTCAGGGAAGTGAAGGCCGGTCGTGTCGAGTTCAAGATCGACAAGGCGGGCAACGTCCATGTCGCGGTCGGCAAGGTGGCATTCCCGGCGGTGCAGATCATCGAGAACGCCCGAGCGGTCATCGAAGCGGTCGTCAAGAGCCGTCCGGCGAGCGCCAAGGGCGTCTTCGTCCGTTCTGCCACGCTTTCGCTGACGATGAGCCCTCCGGTGCGGCTCGATCTCAAGGAGTTCGGAGTCAACTAAGCCCAAGGAGACCTACCCATGCGCGCTGAAAAGAAATTCATCTCCGCCGAATACGTCAACCGGCTCAAAGCCACCCCGTTCTTCTTGGTCGTCGATTATCGCGGCCTGTCGGTCGGGCAGTTCACCGAGCTCCGCAAACGCCTGTCCAAGGCGGGCGCCGAGGTCCACGTGGTGAAGAACACCATATTCCGCATCGCCGCCAAAGAGGCCGGTGTCGCGGACCTCGGTGGTACGTTGGCCGGCCAGTTGGCCGTCGTCACCGGCCAGAAGGACATCGCCGCCGCCGCCAAGGTGGTCAAGGCCTACCAGTCCGAGTTCGACAAGCCCAAGCTCCAGTTCGGGTATCTCGGCAGCCAGCGCCTGAGCGCCGAAGAGCTCCGGGTCATCGCCGACCTGCCGCCGCTGCCGCAGCTCCAGGGCAAGTTGTTGGGACTTCTGCAGGCTCCTGCCCAGAAGCTCGTCGCCCTCATCAACACCCCCGGCAGCCAGCTCGCCCGCGTCATCAAGGCGAAGGCGGACAAGGGCGAGTAACGCTCTTCCAAGATTCCGGTGCCGCCTTGGCCAAAGGGCGGTATCGGCCACAAACCACAACAAGAGTAAATCGTCGGCCCGCAGGCCGCGGGCCAATCCGGGTGGCCGCCCGGCGACGAGACTGAAGAAGACACACATACCATGGCTGATATCAACAACCTCGTCGAAGAGCTCAGCAAGCTGACCGTTCTGGAAGCTGCCGAACTCGTCAAAGCTCTCGAAACCAAATGGGGCGTGACCGCCGCCGCTCCGGTGGCCGTCGCCGCTGCGGCTGCCGCTGCCGCTCCTGCCGAAGCCGCCAAAGACACGTTCGACGTGATCTTGGTCTCGGTTCCGGCCGACAAGAAGATCGGCGCCATCAAGGCCGTCCGCGAAGTGAAGCCGGGTCTCGGCCTTGCCGAGGCGAAGGCGCTGGTCGAAGGTGCCCCGAAGCCGGTGCTCGAAGGCGCGAACAAAGCCGACTCCGAAGCTGCCAAGAAGAAGCTCGAGGAAGCCGGCGCGAAGGTCGAACTCAAGTAAACGAGTTCTTGCAGGGGTGGCGGGCTCGTCCCGCCACCCCCTCCTTTTGCTTCCGTCGCCGGAAGCGCACAGTTGCTGGTCGGTGCGGACCTGTTATCCTCCAAGCGCATTGTCGAGATAATCCAGCGGTAGGACGAGTTCAGGCGGAGTTCAAAACGCCGCCTGACCTCGTCGTATTGTCTTTTGAGCACAACGAGTGGCCGGCGAACTGCCGGTCGGTCTGAAACCTGAGGTCGCCATGGCAAATAAAACTTCGGAGCGAATCAATTTCGGCAGGATCAAGGAGGTCATCGCCCCACCCAACCTCATCGAGATCCAACTGGATTCCTACAAGGAATTCCTCCAAGCCGAGACCGCGCCATCCAAGCGCAAGAACCTCGGCTTGCAAGCGGTCTTCACCGAGGTCTTCCCGATCGAGAGCTACGACGGCAAGACGGTCCTCGATTTCCACAGCTACGACATCCAAGAGCCCAAGATTGATTGGCTCGAGTGCCTCCGCGAGGGTCTGACCTATGGGGCTCCCCTCTATGTCACGTTCCTCCTCAAGGAGGAGAAGGGCACCAAGGAAGAGAAGGTGTTCATGGGCGAGATCCCGCTCATGACCCCGCAGGGGACGTTCGTCATCAACGGGGCCGAGCGCGTCATCGTCAGCCAGCTCCACCGCTCTCCGGGTCTCGCGTTCGAGACCACGCAGCATCCGAACGGCAAGATGCTGCACAGCTTCCGCATCATCCCGGACCGTGGTTCTTGGTACGAGGCGCAGTTCGACACGAGCGATCTCCTTTACGTCTATCTCGACCGCAAGAAGCGCCGCCGGAAGTTCCTCACGACGACTTTCTTCCGCGCGCTCGCCGTCATGGGCGACACCAAGGTCGACCCCCAGAAGGTCGGCACCGATGCCGAGATCCTCGACCTCTTCTACAAGATCGAAGAACTCTCGGTGAAGGACGCGGACAAGATCGAGGACATCCAGAACAAGGTCCTGGTCGAAGACGCCGTCGACCTCGATAAGGGCATCGTCGTCGCCCGCGCGTTCGAGCCGCTCTCGAAGGCCGTCGTCAAGCAGATCGCCGAGCTCGGGGTCTCCAAGATCCGGGTCGTCGACACATCGAAGGACGAGGGCATCGTCATCAAGTGCCTCAAGAAGGACCCGACCAAGAACGCTGAAGAGGCGCTGAAGGATATCTATCGCCGCCTCCGGCCTGGTGATCCTCCCACCGCGGCGAACGCCAAGGCGCTCATCAAGCGGCTGTTCTTCGATCCGAAGCGCTACGACCTCGGACGGGTCGGTCGCTACAAGATCAACCAGAAGCTCAACTTCAAGGAAGGCGATGCGCGCATCCTGACGGCCAAGGACCTGGTCGAGGCCACCAAGTACCTGCTCAAGCTCAAGAAGGGCGAGGGTTCCTTGGACGACATCGACCATCTCGGCAGCCGCCGTATCCGCACCGTGGGCGAGCTTCTCGCCAACCAGTGCCGGGTCGGCCTGGCCCGGACCGAGCGTCTGGTCAAGGAGCGCATGACGCTGTTCGACCAGAGCTTGGACACGATGACGCCCCAGAAGCTCATCAACCCCAAGGCGTTGTCCGCGGTCGTCCGCGATTTCTTCGGCCGGAGCCAGCTGAGCCAGTTCATGGACCAGATCAATCCTCTGGCCGAGCTGACCCACAAGCGCCGTCTTTCCGCGCTCGGGCCAGGTGGTCTCTCGCGTGACCGCGCCGGCTTCGAGGTCCGCGACGTGCATCCGTCGCACTACGGCCGCATCTGCCCGATCGAGACGCCTGAAGGCCCGAACATCGGCCTCATCGCGTCTCTGGCGACCTTCGCCCGCGTCAACGACTTCGGTTTCATCGAAACGCCGTACCGCAAAGCCGAGAAAGGCCGCGTGACCGAGCAGCTCGATTACCTCACAGGCGACCGTGAAGAAGGCTTCATCATCGCCCAAGCGAACGCCCAGATCGACGACAAAGGCCGTTTCACCACCGAGAAGGTGACCTGCCGTTGCAAGGGCGACTTCATCGACGTCGACCCCGACAAGGTCGACTACATGGACGTCTCGCCGAAGCAGCTCGTGTCCGTCGCGGCGGGGCTCATCCCGTTCCTCGAGCACGACGACGCGAACCGCGCGCTGATGGGCTCGAACATGCAGCGCCAAGGCGTGCCTTTGCTCGTGACCGAGGCGCCGCTCGTGGCGACCGGTCTCGAGGAGCGCGTCGCCCGCGATTCCCGCGCCGTGATCGTCGCCGAGGAGGCCGGCAAGGTGGCCAGCGTCAACGGCAGCCAGATCATCATCACCAAGGACGGCAAACTTCCTGAGACCAAGAAGAAGCTGAAGCACTCTCCCGGTGACGGCCTCTGGGTCTATCCGGTGCGGAAGTTCATGCGCTCCAATGCGGCGACCTGCATCAACCAGAAGATCCTGGTCGAAAAGGGCGACAGCATCAAGAAGGGCCAGATCCTGGCCGACGGTCCCTGCACCCAAGGAGGTGAGCTCGCGCTCGGCCGGAACGTGCTCTGCGCGTTCATGCCTTGGAGCGGTTACAACTTCGAGGACGCCATCCTGATCTCCGAGAAGATCGTCAAGGACGACATCTTCACGTCGATCCACATCGACGAGTTCGAGGTCGTCGCCCGTGACACCAAGCTCGGGCCGGAAGAGATCACCCGCGACATCCCGAACCTCGGCGAAGAAGCGCTCAAGAACCTCGGCCTCGACGGCGTCATCCGCGTCGGCGCGGAGGTCAAGCCCGGCGACATCCTCGTCGGCAAGATCACCCCGAAGTCGGAGACCGAGCTCGCCCCTGAGGAGCGCCTGTTGCGCGCCATCTTCGGCGAGAAGGCCGCTGACGTGAAGGACACGTCGCTCAAGGTCCCGTCGGGCACCTACGGCATCGTGATGGACGTCAAGGTGTCGGCAAAGGCCGACGGCGTGAAACAAACCAAGAAGGACGACGACAGCTCGCCCAAGAAGGTGGCGAGGGAGATCGACGACGGGTTCCGCTCCAAGAAGGACGAGCTGCTCGAGCAGCTCACCGAAGCGCTCTCCAACATCCTGCTCGGCGAGAAGATCCCGCTCGACGTCGTCAACAGCGAGACCGGCGAGATCATCATCCCGGCGAACCGCAAGATCACCAAGACGCTGCTGAAGAAGCTCGCCACGGTGTACGACCGGATCGAGATCGATCCTTCGCCGATCCGGAACAAGATCAGCGAGATCATCGGCCAGTTCAAAAAGAAGTTCGAGGACCTGGATTCCCAGCGGTCGGAAGAGGTCGAGCGCGTCGAGGCCGGCGAAGAGGTCGACGGCGGCGTCGTCAAGCAGGTGAAGGTCTTCATCGCCTCGAAGCGCAAGCTCTCGGTCGGCGACAAGATGGCCGGTCGCCACGGCAACAAGGGCGTCGTCGCCCGTATCGTCCCCGAGGAAGACATGCCGTTCCTCGCGAACGGCACCCCGGTCGAGATCGTGCTGAACCCGCTCGGCGTGCCTTCGCGCATGAACGTCGGACAGCTGCTCGAGACCCACTTGGGTTGGGCCTGCAAGCTGCTCGGCATCCGCATCGCGACGCCTGTCTTCGACGGCATCCGCGAGAAGGAGATCCGCGGTTACCTCAAGGAGGCCGGTCTGCCGGAACACGCCAAGGTGCATCTCTATGACGGACGCACCGGTGAGCGCTTCGACCAGGAGATCGTCGTCGGCTACATCTACATGCTGAAGCTCGGCCACTTGGTCGCGGACAAGATCCACGCCCGTGCGGTCGGTCCCTACTCCCTGGTCACCCAGCAACCGCTGGGCGGCAAGGCGCAGTACGGCGGCCAGCGCTTCGGCGAGATGGAGGTCTGGGCCATGGAGGCGTACGGCGCCGCCTACACGCTGCAGGAGCTGCTCACCGTCAAATCCGACGACGTGCAGGGCCGCACGCGGATCTACGAGAGCATCGTCAAGGGCGACAACTCCCTCGAAGCGGGCATCCCCGAGTCGTTCAACGTGCTCGTGAAGGAGATGCAGTCCCTCGGCCTCGACGTCACGGTGGGTTACAGCAACCCGTCCGACGCGCCGCCGTCCACCGCGAACGCCCTGGCGGCGTTCGCTTGAGAACCTGTTTGACCGTGGTTGGAAAAGCCGATCGGAACTGAGACTGCTATGATTTCTTCCAAGGAAACCGCCCGCGAGCTGCTGGGCCTGGACAAGGTCAACCAGGTTGATCACGTCGCGATCTCTGTCGCGTCGCCCGAGATCATCCGCTCTTGGTCAAAGGGCGAGGTCAAGAACCCCGAGACCATCAACTACCGGACCTTCAAGCCCGAGAAGGGCGGTCTGTTCTGCGAGCGCATCTTCGGACCGGTGAAGGACTGGGAATGCTCGTGCGGCAAGTACAAGCGCATCAAGCACCGCGGCGTGGTCTGCGACCGCTGCGGCGTCGAGGTCACGTTGGCGCGCGTCCGCCGCGAGCGGATGGGCCACATCGAGCTCGCCGTCCCGGTGAGCCACATCTGGTTCTTCAAGTGCATGCCCTCCCGGCTCGGCCTCATGCTCGACATGACGGCCCGCAACCTAGAGCGGGTCATCTATTACGAGGACTACCTCGTCATCGACGCGGGCAACACACCGCTCAAGGTCCACCAGCTCCTCAGCGAGCATGAATACCGCGAGGCCCGCACCACCTACGGCGTCGACGCCTTCACGGCCAAGATGGGCGCCGAGGCCGTCCACGGCGCGATGGCGAACGTCCAGCTCGAGAAGACCATCGACGAGCTGCAGATCTCGATGACGGAGACGAAGTCGAAGCAGAACCGCAAGAAGTTCGCCAAGCGGATCAAGCTGTTCCAAGGCTTCCTCAAGTCCAAGAGCCGGCCCGAATGGATGATCCTCACGGTCTTGCCCGTCATCCCGCCGGACCTCCGCCCCCTCGTGCCCCTCGAAGGCGGCCGTTTCGCGACGTCCGACCTCAACGACCTCTACCGCCGCGTCATCAACCGGAACAACCGGTTGAAGAACCTGCTCCAGCTCAAGACGCCCGAGGTCATCATCCGCAACGAGAAGCGGATGCTCCAAGAAGCCGTCGATGCGTTGTTCGACAACGGCCGCCATGGCCGCGCCGTCACCGGTGCCGGCAACCGCGCGCTCAAGTCGCTCTCCGACATGCTCAAGGGCAAGTCGGGCCGCTTCCGGCAGAACTTGCTCGGCAAACGTGTCGATTACTCGGGCCGTTCCGTCATCGTCATCGGGCCCGAGCTCAAGCTGCACCAGTGCGGCCTGCCCAAGAAGATGGCGCTCGTGCTGTTCGAGCCGTTCATCATCCGCCGGCTCAAGGAGCTCGGATATGTCCACACGGTGCGCAGCGCGAAGAAGATGATCGAGCGCCAGTCGCCCGAGGTCTGGGACATCCTCGAAGAGGTGACCAAGGGCCATCCGGTGCTGCTCAACCGCGCGCCGACCCTGCACCGTCTGTCGGTCCAGGCGTTCGAGCCCGTCCTGATCGAGGGCGAGGCCATCCGCATCCATCCCCTCGTCTGCACCGCCTACAACGCGGACTTCGACGGCGACCAGATGGCCGTGCACGTGCCCTTGTCGGTCGAGGCCCAGATGGAGGCGCGTCTGCTCATGATGGCACCGCTGAACATCTTCAGCCCGTCGAGCGGCAAGCCGATCATGACGCCGACGCAGGACATCACGCTCGGCTGCTACTACCTCACCGCGGAACCACGCAAGGCTCGGAAAGAAGGCGAACGCCTGATGCTCTTCGGCGACAAGCACGAGGTGCTCTTCGCTCTGGCGGACGGCGCGGTGAAGACCCACGACCGGATCCAGCTCGCCAACCCGGACCGAGGCGGCGCCAAGACGGTGTACGGCGACAACGAGAAGTCGGTCATCGAGACCACCGTCGGCCGCGTCATCTTCTCCGAGATCTGGCCGAAGGAGCTCGGTTTCCCGAACCTGCCCATCGGCAAGGCCAAGCTCGGCGACCTCATCCTGAACTGCTACAAGGTCTGTGGCCACGAGCGCACGGTGGTCACCCTCGACAAGTTGAAGGAGATCGGCTTCGAGCAGGCGACCAAGGCCGGCATCTCGATCGGCATCGATGACATGATCATCCCCGAGGCCAAGTCCAAGGAGATCGATCTGGCGCTCAAGCAGATCAGCGAGGTCGAGAAGCAGCACAAGAAGGGCGTCATCACCAACCAGGAGCGGTACAACAAGGTCATCGACATCTGGACCCATTGCACCGACCAGATCGCGAACGTCATGCTCAAGACGTTCGACCACAACCAGGGCAAGAGGGAGTTCAACCCGGTCAGCGTGATGGTCGACTCCGGCGCCCGCGGCAACAAGGCGCAGGTCCGCCAGCTCGCCGGTCTCCGCGGCCTCATGGCCAAGCCCGACGGATCTATCATCGAGAAGCCCATTCTCTCGAACTTCCGCGAGGGCCTCACCGTCCTGGAGTACTTCATCTCCACGCACGGCGCCCGCAAAGGTCTGGCCGACACCGCGCTGAAGACCGCCGACTCCGGCTACATGACGCGCAAGCTCGTCGACGCCGCGCAGGACGTGATCATCCGCACGGATGACTGCGGCACGACCAACGGCATCTTCGTCTCCTCCATCTACGAGGGCGAAGAAGAGGTCGTGAAGATCAGCGAGCGCATCCTCGGCCGCTACTCGGCGGAGAACATCTTCGACCCGACCGACCTGAAGCACAAGCTGCTGGGCGCGGGCGAGGAGTTCGACGAGATCAAGTCCAAGAACATCGAACGCGCGGGCGTCGAGCGGATCAAGATCAGGTCGGTG
>JBBRQL010000017.1:0-35843 GCA_038226425.1 Verrucomicrobiota bacterium | reverse complement strand
GTTGCCCGCGACATGGTGGATGTCGGCGTCCTCGAAGCAGCGGACGACCTGGACGATGGCGTCCACTTCCCGGATGTGCGTGAGGAACTTGTTGCCCAGGCCTTCGCCGGCGCTCGCGCCCTTCACCAGTCCGGCGATGTCCACGAACTCGATCGCCGCCGGGATGACCACGGTCGTCTTCGCGATCTTCTGGAGCACCTGCAGCCGCTCATCGGGCACGGTGACGATGCCGACGTTCGGGTCGATCGTGCAGAACGGGTAGTTGGCGGCCTGCGCCTTCCGGGTGCGGGTGACGGCGTTGAAGAGGGTGGATTTGCCCACGTTGGGCAACCCGACGATTCCGGCTTTCAGCATAATTCGGCGCGGAGAATGGCCGGGGCGTGCGGGATGACAAGGTCAAGGTCGCCGCCGGCAAGAAAAAGCGGGCTTGGGGATGACACACGGTTTCATCGCCCAAGCCCGCCGTGACCGCTGCCACTCAGCAGCGGAAAATTGGTGGGGACCGCCGTTTAGATGCCCGGGAAACCCATCGTCGGTCAAGACGCCACTTGCCCGTTGCCCAAAAATCGGCCCTGGAGCGGCGGACGCCAAAGGCGCCCATCGGGAGGCGCACCCAAGTTCGGAGGCCCGCGACCGAAGCATCCCCTGCCCTCCCGCCCTTGCGTCCACGACGGTCCGCCATCCCGCGTCGCCCAAAAGCACCTTCATTCAGAGGTCGGACGGAATCGCCGACGCCGCGACGCCCGCGCGGACCAACATCGCGCGGATCTCGGCCCTGCTTGCGCCCAAGCGGTCCGCTGCCGCGAAGAGCGGCGCGAAGACGACCGGGTACCAGTTGCGCCGCACCGGATCGCACCAACCGCCGACATCGACCGGCGCGACCGCCGACTTGACGGCATCCGCCAACGCCTCGCCCCCGAGCCGGCCCGCGGTCGTTTCCTCGACGATGCGCGAACAGGCGGCACCGAATGTCGGATGCTTCCGCAACAGGAAGCCTCCGGCGAGCTCAGGTCGCCCCAAGCGACGCGCCGTCTCGCTGAAGCTGGCCGCGGCGAAATAGAGCATCAGCAACCGGTGCAGCTCGGCGGGACGGCCCATGCATCCGAAGAGCGCGCCGATCAACGTGGCCGCGGCGGCGAGGTCGCCGTCGGTCTCGCGCGCGTAGGCGGCGAGAGCGCCGGGCCCGGGAGCCGCCGGATGTTCCAGCATCCGCGCGATCCGTTCGACGCCCAGCAAGGTCAGCGCGAAGCCCGTCGACAGCAGCGGGTCGATGAATCCGGCCGACGACGGCAACATCGCCCATCGGCGGCCGACGCTCTGCGCGCTGCGGAACGAGAGACGCGGCGCGTGGGTGAACCCGCGCACCGGCCGCGCGTCGGCGAACTGCGCCGCGACCGCCGGCAGCTTCGCCAGCAGCCGTTCCCACGCCGCCGCGCCATCCGCGAGACCGATCTCGTCGGCGGTCGCCTTGGTCATCGAGACGCCCGCGCTGGTGATGCCGTTGCCGAAGCGCAGCACCCAGATCCAGCCGCCCGGGAAAACGTGGTGCAACGCCGCGTCATCGACCGGGTAGGGCGGACGTCCGGCCGCCGGATGCAGCTCCTCCCAACGCCGGACGCCCGTGAAGTGCGAATAGATCGCCTGGGTTTCCGGATAGCCGCCGAACGGGACCTCGCCGAGCCCGAGTGCCCGGTGCAGGAACCCACGCGGCCCGCTGGCGTCCACGACGAAGCGCGCCCGGACCGCGACCGGTTTCCCGTGCCGGGTCCCGGACAGGATCATGTGGTCGTCCTTCTCCTCGGCGCGGTCGAGATGCGTCTCGTCCAGGTACTTGGCGCCGAGCGACTCCGCCTCGCGCTGGAAGAAGTGGTCGAAGTCGGGCCGGAACCAATGGGTGTCCGCGAGCTCGTCGTCCGGGCTGGCGGCGACCAGTAGCTCGTTGCTCCGGTCGGCCCTCGGCGCGAACGGCTCGCCGGGTAGGTGATGGTAGAACGAGAACCCGCGCTTCAGCCCGCACGCGACCTCGGGGTACGCGCGCCTCCAAGCGCCGTGCTTCACGAACGGCCGCAACCGGGGCAGGTCGTAGCGGGTCGCCAGCTCCTCGAGCAACAGGTTGGCGAGCGGCGTCGAGGATTCGCCGATGGCGAAGCGCGGATGCCGCCCGCGCTCGACGAGCACGACTGAACGGCCGAGCCGGCGCGCGATCATCGCCGTGAGCGATCCGGCGAAGGCCGAGCCGACGATGGCGAGGTCGTGGATGTCGGACACGCGCGGAGGTTAGCGGTGCCGGTCCGGAGAGTCGAAGCCGCTTCGCTTCACCGGGCCCGCGTCCGCGGCTTCCTTGTTGCGCCGGCGGCGGGGCGGAATGAAGGCTCGCGCCATGACCGCGCCGTCCATCGAAATCGACCGTTTCGCCCATGAGCGCGCCTTGCACGCCACCGGCCTGACCCGGCTCGCGGGCGTCGACGAGGCCGGCCGCGGTCCGCTCGCGGGACCGGTCGTCGCTGCCGCGGTCATGTTCCCGCCGGAATGGTCCGCGCGTGGCCTGCCGGCCGGGTTGAACGGGTTGAACGATTCCAAGCAACTCACCGAAGCGCAGCGCGAGCGGTTCTTCGACGTCCTCCTGTCCGATCCTTCGGTCGTCTCCGGGATCGCCTGCGTGGAAGCAGACGTGATCGACGCGATCGACATCCTGCAGGCCACCCACCGCGCGATGAACCAGGCCTTGAGCCGTCTCGTGCCGAGGGCCGAGCACGCTCTGGTGGACGGGTTGCGCGTGAAGACGCTGGAACTGCCGCAGACGCCGCTCGTGAAGGGCGATTCCCGCAGCTACTCCATCGCCGCCGCCAGCGTGTTGGCGAAGGTGACCCGCGACCGGATCATGACCGAGGCCGACGCGCGTTGGCCGGGCTACGGCTTCGCCCGGCACAAGGGCTATCCGACGTCCGCTCACCTCGCGGCGCTCGCCGCGCTGGGACCGTGCCCGATCCATCGCCGCAGCTTCGCGCCCTTGCGGCGGCGGGAGCCGGAGTGGTTCCCGGCTTGAACCGGACCGAGGTGCGGAGGCTGCTCTACTTCGGCGGCATCGGGATGGCGGCCTTGAAGAAATCCGCGTCCAGCGCGTCCGCCCAGAGTCGCGCGGCTTTCTTGGCGCCGGCTTCGCTGAGGTGGATTTTGTCCACCGTGTCCCCTGCCCCGAACGTGTCGCAGTCCGGGCCGGCAACGCAGTGGGGGACTTCTTTGATCATCCGTTCCTGGACCCGCCGGATCTGGGCGGCATCGCCGGGCGGCGAACGGAGGTTCACCATCACCGCGAGGCCCGGAAAGCCGGTGTCCTTGCGGGCCTGATCGATCCAAGCCCGGTAGTTCGCGAAAAGCTTCTGCTCGTCCTTCTCCGGCCAGTCGTTCTGGCCTTGGTCGGAAAGGATGGCTCGCAGGCCGGTGACGGCGCAGTACTTGGTCAACGCATGTTCAAGGCGGATGTAGGGCATGCGGAGCGAAGAATCGACGAATGGGTGGGCGAACGGTTCGCCGCGTGCGGACCGTGCCCAGTGATCCAAGCTGGTGCCTCCGAAGGCGGCGTTGAGGACCAGCACCGGCACGTTCCGGGCCTTGGCCACATGCTCCGCGAATGCCGCCCAGAAGTACGTCCCGTTCCCTGCCGGAGCGGGTTGGATGTCGGCTCCGAAATGGCTCCCGACCGCGTCGGGCAAGAAACGCGGGTCGCCGGTCGCCTTGTACTTCCACCGCGAGCCCATGTCGCCCGACGGCAGCGCGATGGTGCTGACACGGTCGTCCTGCGCTCCGGGAAGATTGATCGCCCCTCCGTGCGCCACCGAATGACCGACCACCACGAACACCTCGCCGACGCCGACCCGGTCGACGACGGAGACGGCCGATAGACCTTCACTGCGCGCACGGACCTCCAGAGAATACCAGCCGGCGGCGACCGTGAGGTTGCCGCGGTAGGCGAGATCTGGACCCACCGTCGCCACGGAGGTCCATTCGCCGGCCTTGCCGGTGGCGACGTCGACCGTCCGTGCCTCGACCGCCGCCCCGGCCCATGCGCAGGTCCCGGCGACGGGCAGCGTGGCGTTTCCGGAGAGGTCGCGCTGGAACACCAGACGGTCCGCGGGCGAGACGACCGACAACTTCATCCTGGCCTTCGTGCCATCCGTGGGACGAAGACGGATCATCGCGATGGCAGGTGCCTTGAGCGCCAGACGAAGGCTCGGGGATCCATCCGGTATCGGCTGCCTCGTCACTTCCGTGAAATCGTGGGTCGCATCGATGGTGCGGATCTCCGCGCTCACACCGCCCGTCCATGTGAAACCCTTCCAATCCAGAGCGATCTCCGTGCACGGGCCCGCGAAATTGCTCACCAGCAGTGTCGCTTCACGGCCGTCCACGCCCAACCCGGCGACGAAAGCGATCTTTCCGGTGACGGCGCCTAGGGTCCGCGCTCGCCTCGGCGTCTCCATCAGCCCATGGAAGGCCCGGAACGCCTGATAGACCTTCAGCGGCACGCCTTGCTCGGTGAAGATCCCGAACGAACCCGTTTCGCCGTGGAAGAAATTGCAGACGTCCACCGGAGCGTCCTGGAGCTCCAGCAAGGCCGCGGCGACGAACGCAGCCCCCGGCGCGCCCGCCATGGTCGCATAAGTGGACTGCCGGGCGTTGGCGGTGCCCGAGCGCGAGATCGGTCCCCAATCGTTTCCCGGGAGATGGTTCCACTCGTTGAGGTGGCTCTCGGTCTCGGTGAAGCCATTGGAGTCGAGCAGCCTCCGGATGGCCCGGGCGCGAGCGGAAAGCTCGGCAGGCTCGGCTGCGTAGCAGTGCCACGAGAAGAAATTGAGCGGCACGCTGTCCTTGCGGCACATCGCCAAGAAGTTCACGGCGAACTCGGTGGGACGGAACTCGCCGTCGACGAACCGACCGCTCGCCCCGAGGGCCGGGCCTCCCACCTTCAGGTCGGGGAACTGCTTCTTGATGGCCTTGGCCGTGGTCCGATAGAGCCGCAGGTAGTCTTCGTCCGTGCCGCTCCACATCACCGGGCGGTTCTCCGGTTCGTTCCAGATCTCCCAGTACCGGATGCCGTGATGGAATCCGCCGGCCCAGCCCTCGTTGTAATGCCGGATGATCCCCAGACAGACCGCCGCCCACTTTTCGGCGTCAGCCGGCGGATGGACGTACCGTTTCACGCTGGTGTGCTCGATGCTCTCACCAAGGCGGTAGATGGGTTCCGCGCCGGTCTTGCGCACGGCGTCGATGTATTCGTCGGTGAGCCGGAAATCATAGCTCCCGGGCAGCGACGGATCGGCGCCCGGATCAGGGAAGACCGCATGGTGGTCGACCACGAAAGGATTGGGCCAACCGCAGTCGTGCAGGCGGGTGAACGGGATGCCCAGCTCCTTCTGTTCCTTGATCACGTCGAGGATCCCGCCCGGCACCAACGGCCCCTTGTTGATGCCGTGCAGCGGGCGGATGCCTCCGGTGTGGACGGAAAAATCCGCCCTCAGCCTCACTTCATCCGCCCGCACCGGGACGGCAGCAAGCAGGAGGGCCGTAAGCCATAAAAGGCATCCCCGGCGACAAATGGACTGGGTCAAGGATAGAAAGGTGGCCATGTCAGGTTCTTGGGGCTGGTCCTCCACCAACTACTTGGCGTCCTGCGTGTCTTTTCTGCTGCCGGGTCCGGCTTGGGCAGCTGGGCGCTTGATCTCGTCGGCGACCAATCGGGCGATGACGTGATTGCCCAGAGGGCTGAGGTGAAGAGGATCCGCTCCGTTTGCGAGGTAATATTCGGGCCAGCGCCCAAATGTTGCGGCATAGACATCGATCAATTGATAGCCCCGCGAAGCGGCATAGCGGCGAGCCCTGGGGACGACCTCGCCGTTCGCGACGGTTCCATCATCGGTGAAGGCCCAGCCATTGACCGGGTGCGGGTTGTTGTTCGTGGCGACCCAGCTTGGAGGTTCGATACAGATCCTGGGCGCGGGTCCCGGGCGATTGGTGTAGGGGGCGATCAGGTAGTCGTACTCGCTCTCGAAGTGCTGTTGCTTTTCCCGCCAATCGCAATTGGTGCTCGCATCATTGACGCCGAGCTGGATGCAGATGATGTCGGGCTCCCACGCCACGCTGTCGTACCATTCCGGCCCGATCACCGGATTATCGGTGTAGGAGACGTTGAGGGGACGTGATTTGTCGACGAGCTGGCGGATCAACCGGGTGCCGTTGTGACCGTAGTTGCGCACCTCATACCCGGGCCCCAAGAGGGCCTGCAACAGCATCGGATAGGACCCCAGATAGGTGTTGTGCCCCTGGGTCGTGCTCGATCCCACGCATGCCACTTTGATGGCATCCGCGGCGAACATATGGTGGGCCGTCGCGCGAAGATTGATGTGGACTTCTGGGCTGTCCCCCGCCGGGTTGAAGACTTGGACGGCGATTGTTTGCCTGCCGGGGGAGGAGCGTTCGAAGAAGTTCGTCGGGTTGGTCAGGGTTCTCGTCTCCCGAAGAGGTGCGGCCGGGACGCCGGCCGACTTCCAGGCTTCCACCCCGTTGATCCAAACAATGAAGGCGCCGCCCGACTCCACGCTCAGCTCCAGCGAGGTGATCGCGATCGCGTCCCAGTTGGTGAGATTATAGCGCAGATAGAAGGTGGATCGGTTCGTGCCCGTGTCGTTCAACACAGTCCCGGCGGCCTGATCGCCTCGACCGAAGGGCATGCGGGTAGCGGCCCATCGGGAATCATCGAACTCCTTGGTGGTCCAGTTATTGGTCGGGGTGGCCGTCCCATTGTAGTACCGCCATCCGGTGTCCGTCGTGAGCGGGCGCACCACCCCGCCGTATGTCCGGATCGGCAGCACAAGAGCCGCGACGGCCATGGCCAACATGGCAAGATGACTCGCGCCGACGGGTGTAAGAGAGATGTGGATGGGCTTGCTCATACTTTGATCATCGATCAGCATTTTTGGTGTGTTTGCGGCTTCAGTCGCGGTCTCACTCCATGACCACTTCGGCATGGAGGAGGATGGAGCTCGCCTGGATCTTGCGTTCTGCAACTTCGCCTTCTTGGGCTCCTCCACCGCTCCGGTGCGGACGGAGTCATCCGCGCCCAGCCTCACGGCGACCGCTCGCAGCGACACGATGGCCAGCAGCATCGCTAGCAACCGCTGGATGACTCCCGCGCCACCATCAACGGGAGCCAAGGAAAGAAGGCCGGGCTTCGGGGTCATGTCGATAGGCTCCAAGGTCGCTTAACGGGCGTCCTTCTCGGTGGGGCTCGGGGCGACGGACTTGACGGTGGTCTTGTGGGCGGGGCGATAGAGATGGCCTTCCCACCAGGCGTCGCCGGGTTTCATCCCTCGTTGGCGGACCCAGACTTCTTGAGCGGTCTTCTCGCGGTTGGCCATGGCGTAGAACGGGACCGCCATGACCGGCTTGCCCTCCGCGTCCTGTCCGGTGACCACGCGGACGCCGCCCAACAGTTCGGCACGTTCTTCGACCTGCAAACGGGGGCTGGCTCCTAGTTCCACCGTCGCCTTCCCCTGGTTGTCCATCGCTTCAAAGCCGTAGATGAGCGGGCCACGCTGGACGGCCACTTTGCCGACGCAATCCTTGATGAGCGGGTGGGCCTCGACGAGGTGGACGGGCATCTCCATGTCGAGTTCGATGACGTCGTCCCCGTGCCATTCCCGCTCCAAGCGGAAGTATCCGCGGTCCGTCGTGCGGAGCGGTGAGACCGCTTCGCCGTTGACCTTGAGAGCCGCCGACTCGCACCAACCGGGCCGACGCAGGTTGACCGCGAATCGTCGCGCCGGCCCCGGAGCGACGGTGATCCGGACTTTCCCTTCCCAAGGGTATTCGGTCCCTACTTTCAGGACCACCGGGCCGTCCTCGAGCGAGGCACGGACCGTACCGGCCACATAAAGGTTGAAGAAGATGTCGTGGCCACCCGCCGCGTAGGCGTGGCGCCCGACCTGGAAGACGGTGCGAGACAGATTGGGAGGGCAGCACACCCACGAGTTGTAGCGGGGATGACCGGCGTCGCTCAGCGGGTTCTGGTAGTAGGAATTCGTCCCGTCCAGCGAGATGCCATGAAGGACCGCATTGTAGAGGACGCGCTCGAGCACATCCGCCGACTCAGCTTGGCCCTCCAGAAGGAACATGCGCTGCGCGAAGTCCACGAGACCGCAGGCGGCGCATGATTCGTAATAGCCGTCGTTGGGCAGTTCGTAGTCCTCCCCGAAGGCCTCATGTTCCTGGCGCGGGCCGGTGCTGCCCGTGATGGTCATGCGCCGAAGCGTGACGCTGTCCCAGAACCGGTTGGCCGCGAGGCGATAGTCGGCGTCGCCGGTGGCCAGCGCGAGATCCGTCACACCGGTGGCAAAGAAAGTGGACCGGACCGCATGGCCGTCGAGGTTCCTCTGCTGCCGCAGCGGGACGGCATCCTGGAAATAGGCGCGAGGCGTCGCCCCCACCGGCTTCACCATCCCGCGACCCCGCCATTCGACGAAGGCCCGCGCCAGTTCGACGTATCGGGTACGCCCGGTGGCACGGGACAGCTCGACCAAGGCCATCTCCAGCTCGGCATGCCCGCAAAAGCCGGGCACCCCCTTCGGCCCCAAGAAATGCTCATAGGCCTCGTCGGCCGCCTTGCACGCGATGTCCAGCAGGGCTCGTTTGCCGGTGGTGGCGTGGTATTCGATGGCGGCCTCGATCAGGTGCCCCAGCACGTAGCCGTCATGGGAGCCGTCCAGGAACTCGGGGTCCCAGTCCGGTTTGCCTTCGTTGATGATGAAGACGTGGGAATATCCGTTGGTGCGCTGGGACCGGCCGATGAGGTCGACGACCTCGTCCACCTGCTTTTCCAGACCTGCGTCCGGGAACATCCCGAGCGAGTGGGCGATGGTCTCAAGGAACTTGTAGAGGTTCGCTTCGCCCCAGGTGTTGTTGAACGGGCCGTCGGTCTTCTCTCCGGCCGCTTTGCGCAGCGAACGGATGTCGTGCCCCATGTACCGCCACGAATGCGGGATGGTGCGATCCTTGTAGATGCGCATCTTCGGCCCCCAGAAGCCCCCCTCAAAACGCACGTCCTGCACCGGTACCGGGACGACCTTTCCCTCGCGCCCCGCCCAATGCGCCGCTGCCTCAGGGACGCCGGGCAACGGCGCCGCTCCGGCAAAGAAGGACGCCACCAGCAAAGCCACGATCGTCGCCACGGGGTTTTTGGACATGTGCCGCAGGACCGTGCCCGGTGTCCGGCGGGCGGGCCAGCTTCCATTCAGGCGCGGTCCGGGCGCAACGCGCGGAACGCGGTCGCCCCAAGTCCGCTGCGCGGCGCAGGGTTCGCCGACAGCACCAGCTTCTCACCCTTCTCGGGGCAATTTTTTGATCGAGCGGTCGAAGTCCGACTCGAACAGCCGGTCCTGCACGATGCGGTATTTCTCAAACTCACTTTCGGCGTGGGCCTGGGCGATCTCGGCAGTCACTTTTCCGGCATCCTGCAAAATCTCGCGGTCGGTCGCGGCGATGAAGCGGTTGAGGCGGGTCTCCCAGTCCTGCATGCTCATGGGAATCTGCCGCAGCGCCATGTCTTCGGCCACATCGAGGTAGGCGGAGACGAGGCGTTGTAGTTGGGCCATTTCATTCTCCGTGAGGAAGTTCTTTGCCACGCTGACGTCGAACTTCTGGATTTTGCCTCGGGGCGCGTCCTTCCAGGTGGTCAGCCCCATGCGGTCTTTGGCCGCATCGGCGCGGGAGACGATGAGCTCTGCGGCCGTCTGCCCGTGGATGGCCCAATGCAGTTTGTTCTGCACGGTGGCGAAGAAGCGCTGGGTGGCGGCGGCCGTGACATCGTAGTCGATGGAGGTGGCGTAGATGTCGGTGATTTTCTGGTAGAACTTGCGCTCGCTCAGCCGTACTTCGCGGATGCGATGGAGCTGTTCCTCGAAATATTCCTTACCGAGGATGGAACCGTCGCTTTTTAAGCGCTCGTCATCCATCGCAAAGCCCTTGATCGTGAACGACTCGATGATGCCGGTGGCCCACTTGCGGAACTGCACGGCCCGCTCGGAGTTCACCTTGTAGCCCACGGCGATGATGGCGGAGAGGTTGTAGTGCCGGGTGTCGTAGGTTTTGCCGTCGGCGGCAGTTATTCGAAAATTTCGAGTAACTGAACCGGCCTGCAGCTCGCTGTCCGCGAAGACCTGTTTGAGGTGGTAGTTGATGGTGTGGGTTTCCACATCGTAGAGCAGCCCCAACATCTTCTGGCTGAGCCAGACGTTTTCATCGGCGTAAACGGCTTCCACGCCGCCCGCGCCGCTGGCAGCCACGAAGGTGAGGTATTCCGCCGCCGAAGAGCGAACCAGCGAGACTGCGGCTTTCCTTTTGGCGCGACTGCCGGGACTGGGTTTGTCTTTGCTCATGGGGTGCTCCTTTCAAATCGAACTATTCGATAGTCCCTGATAGTTGGTCGCGCCTCATCAGGGATGGCCGGGTTGAGCCGCCGGATGGCATCACGCAATCGCCCCACTAGCACCACCTCACTAAACGAATCCCGCTCTGCCGCCGGTTCGCCCGGGGCCATGTGCGGCTCGTGCCCGACCGCATAGCCCAGCTCCCAGAACCACGTCAGGGCGGCGTCTTCGACGATGGATTCGTTGAGGCTCATGCACGGTTAAATTGGAACCGGCAGTGATTCACTGAACCGCAGTTTGACCCAGCCCAGCATCTCAAGATTTCGAATCGCCTCCGCGAGGCTTTCTTGTTTCGCCTCATCCTTCTTCCAGAGCTTCTTCCATTCGAGGATGTAGTTGAACAGGTCCGCTTCGCTGACTTCGTCGGGTTTCCTCTCCTGTTTAAGGTTCTGGACCGCGAAAATCACCGTGGCCACCTCCTCTGCTTGATCCGTGTTTTTGATTCGGCTGAACAGATCCACTGTCTTGTCGATCTTGCGTTGGAATGGCTTCAATTCCTCGGCGAGCGTCACTCGTGCCTTGGAATATTCAGGCCCTACCCGGAGAGCGGTCATCTTCCCGAGTTGCTGCTCCATCACCCAGTTATTGTTCGCCAAAACGTTGATGGCCTCCTTCACTTCGGTTGCAAAGGGTCCATAGCTATTCCTCTCGAACTGGAAGCCCGTGTCCACGCCCTGTTTGGTGAGGATGTAGCAGATTTTCTGGAAGATCGTCCGCCCCACTGGATTCGTGTAGTGCTGCTGCTCCAACTCGTAAAGCACCTCGACCAATGCCGCCCATTCCGGACGCAACTTCTCCCGGCGGCGTCCCTTGACGCTGAACTCCATTTGCTGGTCCGCTCCGAGAAATTCCTCCTTCAACTGAATGGTTGGAGTGCCGAAGGGCGCATATAACTCCATCGGTATCCCCAGCCCTTTGAGCTTTGAATACATGAGGGGGCCGACCGTTGCCCATTCCAGACCACCATTGCCACACCCGAGCGGAGGAAAAGCAACCGATGTGATCCCCCACGCTCCGAAATGCTTCACGAAGTAATCCAGTCCGGTCTCAACGTCTTCGAGACGCGTTGCCGCCCGCCAGTGACCCTTGGTCGGAAAATTCACGATCGAGACGCCGGTTAAGTCCTTGTAGTGGTATGGCTCGCCGAGACGCACTTCTCCACGGACGCAGCGCTCGGCGTAGTCCTCAAACATGGCCGGATAGTCCTTCTTGAAAATCTGGGCGATCCCTTTGCCCATGATGCCCACGCAGTTCACCGTATTGACGATGGTCTGCATGTCGCTGGCGAACATGTCGCCGATGAGAGCCTTGATGGTTGGCGGTGAAGTTTTCATAGTTCAGTGAAAAAATAGGTCTGCGTAAACATCGATGGGAAGCGCGAAACCGAGTTCCTTCAGCTTCGCGCGCACGGCATCGCTCACAACATAAGCTCCGAGGATGTGATGGGGCGGGATTTTCTTTGGTATCAACGCCTCCGCACACTTCGCGCTGCTGTGCCGCCATTCCTCAATCTGGTCGTCCGGGTGTTTCCAGTTTGCCGCGAAGACGTAGTCAAGGTTCATGAACTTCAAACGGTCAGGAGCCGAGAACTTCACATACTTGCTCACCGCATTCTGGTCCGTGATAACTGCACCGGAAATCGTGAGAATCTCAGTTGAAACGCGCAGCACGCAAAGGGAGTGAGCCTCGTTCCGCCTGCGGGACATCATGGGATTCCGGGCGTGGAAATAAACATTGGCGTATTCGTGCAACGCCAATCCGCCGGGAATCTGTTTCTGGTCCCGCTTGTCTTGGACCTCCTGCAGCGCAACCGAATGATGCGGCAGCTTTGAAGCCTGCGCGTGTGAAAGAATCCCATGCTCCAGAATCGAAGGAATGTTCACGAGGGGCGTGATGTTCTGGAATTCCGCGAGTTTCATGCGCTTTGATTCTCTAGGTTGTGCCCGACCTCCTGGGCTTTTGCCACGCTCAACTCCCCGCTCAGCAGCTTCGGCAGCAGCGTGTCGCGCAGGGTGGCGAGGGTGCGGGATTGGTGGAGGTCCGCGTGGATGCGGTCGAGCATCGGCTGAATTATTTGTGTGAAGTCGTTTTAGCGTCGAGTGGATGCGCCAGTCGAGATCACGCGCAAGCCGGAAGCGAGACGTGTCCAAGTGGAATCCATCGATGGCGTCAAGGTTGGCTCATGTTTCTCCGGTGTCGGCATATCACTCTCGGCGTGTCGAACGGACGCTGAAGGCACGGGCCAATCCTTGCACGGCAAAATGGTCGAGATTCGGTAGGACAGAGCGGGTGACGGACCTGAAATGCCGCCCCGGAAAACATCCAGCTCCATTTCCACCACAACTGTTGAGAGGGCTGGCCGGCGATCCCTGCGGCAGCGGGACATTCTTTTCAAGCCCCGGACGACCGGAGAACAGTACCCCGGGACCAAGCTGCTGCATGGGCTTTCCTTTTCTTTGACGGGGCGACAAGGGGCGCTGGTGCGGCCGGAACGGGCGACCTCTGTGCCGTCAGATCTCCGGTCTGAGCCGGACCGATGCAGTTCGATATGGGGACCGCGCCCGCCACGGGCGCAGCCCGCTGCGCCCTCGCGGCGGGCCGGACGCCGGGCGGCATCCGCACCGTCTCGTGTCCCTGTCCGCTCCGGGTCCGGCGCGAGGGCGCACCGGACCACAGCCGGGCGGCTGTGCTCCCTCTGGTCTCCAACCGCATAGTCCCGGCTCAGAGCCTGTTTGAGAAAGCAGAGTCGCTGAACAAGGGTGTGATCAGAAGTGGCGCTCATCCTTCTGACCGCCACTTCTGACCGCACCCGGTCGGGTCGGCGGGACATCGGCTGGGCAACGACGAACGCGCGCAGGCCGGTCCCGGCGTGCTCGCGAGGCGATGGGGTGGCGCCACGGCGATCCTCGGAGCGGTCGTGCTCGCCGTGGCGGCGGCCCGGTGAGCCGGCCGCTCAGGCTTCCCTCGCGAGGAACCGTCCGAGGACCTCCCGCAATCTCCCGATCTGTTCGCTGCTATGGGCGCTGGAGACGGCGAAGCGGAAGAAATCGCCCGCCGGACCATCCCGGTAGCGGATCAACGGCGGGAAGATCCCTGCGGCCAAAAGACCGCGACGGAGACGCGCCAAGCCCGCCGGCGTCCCCGGTGCCACGCAGAACATCGGCCCGGGCCGCTGGACGGGATCGGCGTCCGGACTGGCCAGCACCTCGCGCACACTCGCCGCGTTGGCGGCGAGGCGTGCCCGCGCCGGCCCGCTGTCCTGCATGATTCGGACCGCCTCCAGCGCCGCGGCGGCCATCGGAGGATTTCGATTTGGCGGCCATTGAGTTCAGCGGGTTTGAAAAGGAGGGGGTGTCGAGGACGCAGGCGAATTGCCGGTCGTGCATCTCGATGGCGCGGATGGCGTCATCGACGTCTGCGGCGACGTCCGCCGCATCGGGCCGGTTGGGCTGGAGGTCGAACCCGCCTTCAGGAGCGATGTGGCGGATGCCTCGCCGTGATGCGCGGCGGGGTCATCCACGCGGCTGCTGCGACGCGGGCTGGGCTCGGTCCCTTGTTTGGCAAAGGCTTTCTCCAGCGTGGCGGGTCGCATCTCAATGCGGGCTTCGACGAAGCGCAGGAAGATGAGGCCGAGGTCGGGCTGGATGGAACCGGCCGCGGCGATGCCACGGACGGCGCGAAACGGGGCGGTGGCGGGCTCCTTCTCCGATGAAGCGATCCAGTTCATGGGCTTGGGCTTACGCTAGGCACGGGCGGAGTCAGGGCGAGAGAAAAGTGGATGCCGACGGGTTTTTCGGCATCAGAGCCATCGCCCGACAGATTGGTCGGTGCCGGCCTCCTGCGCGGCCGAGTTGCGCTTGGCAGGGCACGAGGCGGGATCCAGGTGCTGGACCAGGGTGGCCGGGGCGGACTGGAATGTCCGCCCTACTGGCGGAGCGCACCCGGAGCAAGGTACGCGCACTCGACCGCCACTTCGACGAGCACCCAGGCGGGGCGTCCGGTTGCGCCCGATGCCGTGTTGTGGTCGGCTGAGGTCGGTGAATCTGTGGTCCAATTTGAAGGCGTGGTTCGGTCGCCCTTCCGAGCCCGCCCATATCAGGGTCGGCAAACTCGGCGAGCATTCGGCGAAGAAGCACCTCCAGGCGCATGGCCTCAAGTTCCTGACCGCCAACTTCCGCTCGGACCACGGCGAGATCGACCTCATCTTCCGCGACGGCGATTGCCTGGTCTTCGTCGAGGTGAAGACCCGGTCGTCCGAGGAATGGACGCGGCCCGCCGCCGCCGTCGATGCGCGCAAACGCCGGCTCTTGTCGCTCACGGCGGAAGATTATCTGCGCATGCTCGGCGACCGGCGCGTGAAGTGGCGCTTCGACATCATGGAGGTGCTGCTCGCGGACGGATTGGTGAGCGAGGTGCGACACGTCGTGCATGCGTTCGTGGGCGACACGCGGAGGCCAAGACGGCGATAGCGGCAATGCTGGTGGCGGATGGTCGCGGCGTGATCCTGCCTTTGCGATCCCGGCCCGGATGCGGGCCTGATCGCCGGCCATCAACCGCATCACTGTCCGTCATCGCACGATCGGACCGCCACTCGCCGTACTTTCAGACCACTCTTCACCCACCATGCGAACGGACCGTCCCGAGTGGCTCGTCTTCCTAGCGCTTGCCGGGCGCTCGGCTGGCTCGCGCTGGTCTGGGGTGATAGGCCGGAGGCCGATGACGGGGACGAAGAGACCGATGAAGAGTCTTTTGGAGCTGTCCGAGGAGGTGCCGGACCCGCGAGTGGAGCGAGGGAAGCTGCACGATCTGGGAGAGATCCTGTTGGTGGCGGTCTGCACGACGTTGGTGGGTAGGGAGGGAGCGTACGACATGGCGGATCTCGGGGAGGCGCGGGTGGAGCGGCTGCGTTCGCTGGGCCTGCAAGGGACCCGCCCGGGGCACGGCACGTTCACCCGGGTCTTCGGGGCGTTGGATCCGGTGGCGTTCGCCGAGGCCTTCGCGATGTGGACCCGAGGGCTGGGCGAGCGCTTGGGGCGGGAGGTCGTGGCGCCGAACGGCAAGGCCGCCTACCTCGGCCGCCTACGCCGCCTCGCCCTCAACCTCCTCCGCCATGACAAATCCCTCGACCGCGGCATCCACAGAATACAACTCCTCGCCGCCATCAACCCAGAATACCTAGCCCAATCATCGGGATTTTTGATGGGCGGCTCTGCGCATCGTCGGCCCGGTCGTTGTCGATGAAAGTCATCTGTCCGATGATGAACTGCTGACCATAGGGCACGTCCAAACGGCAAAGCACTGCCGCGGTCCGAGGCCTCGCGACATGCACTCACCGCCCGCAAGATCGCGGAGCGTCTTGGAGTGCGACGGCGGAGCCGGGCGGAGCTGCCGCTTTCGGCGAACCCCGTGACGCGAGGAGACCCGCCCGGTTGACGACCCTCACGGCGGGATAAAAAGCGGTGGCAAGCAACGCGCACTCCAAGACGCTGCCGCGCCGATTCCAGCGCCACCCTGGGCCGGGAGCTCCGTCCATCGCCTCCGGATACTCACCCAAGGTCCACGAAGTCGCGGAGCATCGTCTAGCTGCCGCGCACGGACCGATGGTCCATCCGGCTGCATCGCGACGACCATGTGGGGATGCTCAAGAGTCAGACGAATGCCCGCGTCGCGTTGGCCGACACGGATGCCGAGTGCGATCAACAAATCAGGTTCAGCGCCCCAGCCTTCCGCGGGAAAATTCAGAGTGTCCCGCTGCGGTCCGCGTCATTCCCGGTTCGCCGTCGGGCCGGCAGTTCCCTTAGCGTCGGGCCGTGACACCGCTCTCCGATATCTCCATCCGGCTGCACCGCGACGACGACGTGGTCGTGCTCAAGCGTCCGGTGAAGGCCGGGCTCGCCTTCGCCGACACCGACGGACGCACCGTCAGGCTGAAGACCGACCTGCTCCGCGGGCACAAGCTGGCGACGCGCGAGGTCCGCGCCGGCGAGCCGTTGCGCCGCTACGGCCAGGTGATCGGCTTCGCCCGCGGCGACATCGCGCCCGGCGACCACGTCCACTCGCACAACTTGGTGGTCCGCGATTTCACGAGGGAGCACGAGTTCGGCACGGACGTGCGGCCGCTGCCGCCGGTGCCGACCGGCCAGGAGCGCGGGTTCCTCGGTTACGCGCGGCCCGGCGGACGCGTCGGCACGCGCAACTACATCGCCGTCATCTCCAGCGTGAACTGCTCGGCCAGCACGTCGCAGCAGGTGAAGGCGCGGTTCGCGCCGGAGCAGCTCCGCCGCGATTTCCCGGGCGTGGACGGCGTGCTGGCCTTCACCCACAAGAGCGGCTGCTGCGTCCAGCCCGGCGAACCGCACGCGATGCTCCAGCGCGTGCTCGCCGGCATCGCGCGGCATCCGAACATCGCGGGCTACGTGATGATCGGCCTCGGCTGCGAGGGGCATCAGGTCAGCGGCATCCGCGCGGACGGCAAGCTCGACCTACTGCGGCCGGGCGAGGCTGCGCCGACCTTCCTGAACATCCAGCAGCAGGGCGGCGTGGCGAAGACCATCGACGCCGCGGCCGCCGCGGTGGCGAGGCTGTTGCCGGTCGCCGACCTGGCGCGCCGCAGTCCGCAACCGCTGTCGAAGCTCGTGCTGGCGCTGAACTGCGGAGGATCCGACGGCGCGAGCGGCATCACCGCGAACCCGGCGCTGGGCATCGCCAGCGACGAGTTGGTGCGCCACGGCGGCACGAGCGTGCTGGCGGAGACGCCGGAGATCTACGGCGCGGAACATCTGCTCACGCGCCGCGCCATCACGCGGGAGATCGGCGAGAAGCTGGTCGCGCACATCCGCTGGTGGGAGCAATACGTGAAGCTCTTCGGCGCCTCGATCGACAACAACCCGAGCCCCGGGAACAAGGAAGGCGGCCTCACCACCATCTACGAGAAGAGTCTCGGCGCGCTCGCCAAGGGAGGACAGGCGCCGTTGAGCGCCGTCTATCGCTACGCCGAGCCCATCACCGCCCCGGGCTTCGCCTTCATGGACACGCCGGGCTTCGATCCGGTGAGCATGACCGGCCTGGTCTGCGGCGGCGCGAACGTGGGTGTGTTCACCACCGGCCGCGGAAGCGTCTACGGCTGCAAACCATCGCCGTGCATCAAGGTGGCCACGACGACCACGCTCTACGACTGGATGCGCGACGACATGGACCTCAACGCCGGCACCATCCTCGACGGCACGGAGACGGTCGAGCAGGTCGGCCAGCGGATCTTCGAGGCCATCCTCGCCGTCGCGAGCGGCGAGCGGACCAAGAGCGAGGCGCAAGGCATCGGCGACGAGGAGTTCGCGCCGTGGATCCTCGGGCCGACCTTCTGACGGACGGGGCGGCGCGAAGGCGCGGGCGAAGGTGCTCTAGCGGAGTCCCGCCCTGCCCTTTCGCCGGCGGGCGCGCGGGTTTCCTCTCTTTCAACTTGCGATGGCGGGGCGGTTTCACGGTTCATCCGCCGCATGGCTGATTGGATCTCTGTCGTCCTGCTGGGGCTCATCGAGGGCGTCACCGAGTTTTTGCCGGTCTCGTCGACCGGCCACCTGCTGCTCGCGGAGCATTGGCTCGGCCACCGTTCCGAGCTCTTCAACGTGGTCATCCAGACCGGCGCCGTGCTTGCGGTGCTCGCGGTCTTCGCCGACAGGGCGAAGGACCTGGTGCTCGGCTGGAGCCGCCCGGACAACCGGGACTACCTGCTCAAGCTCGCCGCGGCGTTCGTGATCACCGCGATCGGCGGGCTCGCGCTGAAGAAGGCCGGGCTCAAGCTGCCGAAGGACCCCGCGCCCATCGCGTGGGCGACGCTCATCGGCGGTGTGGCGTTCGTCGGTGCCGAACGGTGGCTGCGCGGACGCAGGACGGTCGTGACCGTCTCGTGGACCATCGCGCTGGCGATCGGCGCGGCGCAGCTGATCGCGGTGGCCTTCCCGGGTTCGTCGCGCTCGGGCACGACCATCCTGGTCGCGCTGCTGCTGGGGCTGGCGCGTCCGGCGGCCGTCGAGTTCTCGTTCCTGCTGGGGATCCCGACGCTGCTCGCGGCCGGCGCGAAGGAGACGCTCGACGCGCTGAAGGACAAGACCCCGCACGAGCCCTGGTCGCTCATCTTGCTCGCCACCGCGGTCGCGGCGGTGACGGCGTTCATCGTGGTCCGCTGGCTGCTCGGCTACGTGCGCGGCCATACGTTCACGCCGTTTGGCTGGTACCGGATCGCGGTGGGCGCGGCGATCCTGTTGTTCGTGAAGTGAGGCAAGGACGTGGAGCGTGAGGCGTGGTGCGTGGATCCAAACGGCAGGTACCAGCGAAAGGTGCCACGAAGGGGTTTCGTGCCCCGGCCGCGGGTGGCATCCGGGCGCAGGAAAGTCCCGGGGCCAAGCCAACACCGTTCTTCCTGTCCTGTCGGTTTCCGGATTAGAACACCCGGCAAGGCGCGCGTGCCGTGTCGCCCCGATCCGTTCCCATGCCTGATATCGCCCCGCCTCTCGGCCTGATCGCCGGCTCCAAGTCGTTGCCGCTCCTCTTCGCCCGTGAAGCGCGCCACGACGGACGCCGCATCGTCGCCGTCGCGTTCGAGGGCGAGACGGACCCGGCGCTGGCCTCGTTGGTCGACGACATCGTCTGGCTCCGCGTCGGACAGCTGGGAAAATTGATCTCCGCCTTCACCGACCGCGGCGTCGCGCAGTGCGTGATGCTGGGGCAGATCGCGCCGAAGAACCTCTTCGACGTCCGCCCCGACCTGCGGGCGATGGCGCTGCTCTTCCGGCTCAAGGAGAAGAACGCCCACACCGTCTTCGGCGCCATCGGCGACGAGCTCCAGAAGGACGGCGTGGAGCTCATCGAGCCTTTGCGCTGGCTCGGGCCGTGGATGCCCGCCGCCGGTTACGCGACCGGCCCGTCGCTGGACGCGGCCCGCCGCGCGGACATCGCCTTCGGACATCGCATCGCCAAAGAAGTGTCGCGCCTGGAGATCGGCCAGAGCGTGGTCGTGAAGGACGGGACGGTGCTCGCTGTGGAAGGGTTCGAGGGCACCGACGCCTGCCTCGAACGCGGGGGAAAGCTCGCCGGCAAGGACGGCGGCGCGGTGGCGGTGAAGGTCGCCAAGCCCGGCCACGACCTGCGCTTCGACATCCCGTGCATCGGACCGAGGACCCTCGAGGTCTGCGCCGCCCACGGCATCCGCGTGCTCGCGGTGGAACCGGGCCGCACGCTGCTGCTCGACCAGCCCGAGCTGGAGACGCTGGCCCGCGCCCGCAAGGTCACCGTCGCGACGACGGAGTGAAACGGGCCTTGCGCGCGCAGCGCTCCGGCATCACTTGAGCGAGGCGAGATATTCCACGAGGTCGCGTAGCTCGAACGACGTGAGCAGGTCGGCCAAGCCTTCCGGCATCGCGCTCGGACCGCGTTCACGTTGGGCCAAGTCGGCGCGCGCGACGCGCGACAGCACGGACGTCCCCGTCTCGTCCGTCACCTCGACCTCCAGCGTGCTGCTGGATTCGTGCTTGAGCGTCCCGGCGATCGTCCGGCCGTCGCGCAAGGTCAGGACCACGGTCTCGAAACCGTCGGCCAGCTTCGCGCCCGGCTGCACGATGCTCTCCAGCAGATAGGCGCGCGGCTGCCGCTTGCCGATGCCGTCGAGCTTCGGGCCGACCGTGCCGCCGTCCACGCCGACGCGATGGCAGCGCGAGCACTGCACGGTCTGGTTGCCGAAGAATATCTCGCGTCCGCGGACCGCGTCGCCGCCGACCAAGGTGTCGCGAAGCGCGGCCGTCTTGGCTGTCGCGGTCGCGGTCGTCGAGGAGGCAGCGGATCTCGCTCGCGCGGCTTCACGGATATCGAGCGCGAGTTCGGGCGGAAACTGGCCGCCTTCCAGCGAAGCGAGGAAACTTTGCGAGGCCTTGTCGGCCTGGTCTCCGGTAAGTTTCGCCAACGCGGCCAGCGCGGCTTGGGCGAGGCGGAGGTCGGACGCCTTGCCGCTGACCAAACCGGAGAGCAGCGCCACGGAATCAGCGCCTTCAAGCCGGTCGAGATGCGGCAGCGCGGCGGAGCGCACCTTCGGGTCGGCGTCGGCGAGCGCGAGCTTCACAGCATCGCCGGCCTGCGCGGCCTTGAGCTTGGCGAGCGCGGGGACGATGGCCCGGCGAACCTCCGGCGGCGTGCCCGGACGCGTGAACTCCGCGAACAGATGGGTCGAGGCCTCCTTGGTCCGCAATCCCACCGCGGCATCGACCACCGCCACCTGCACGGTCGCCGAAGCCGGCGCGCCGCCGACCGCGACGCCGACCTCGTCGGGCGTGGACGGGTCCATGATCTCGCCGGCGACACGGAGGAAGGCGCGCTTCGCAGGAGCATCGTTGCGCTTCACTGCGGTGCCTTCCTCGAAGGACGCGGAACGGCCGAGGTCGGCGGGGAGCGGGGGAGAATTGGGAATCGGGAATCGGGAATCGGGAATTGCCGATGCGGCGCTCGCGAGCGACGGGTCGGGGGACGGCGCGGGACTTGGCATCGGTGATCCCACGTTCCGCGTTCCGCGTTCCGCGTTGACCATCGGTCGCCACAGGCCGTTCACGCGGTCGAGCGGCGGCGGCGCGCCCCACTCGCCCAAGGTACGCAGCGCGAGGGCGCGCGCGGAATCGGGCACGTCGCGGCGCTTGGCGAACACGGCCAGCATCTGCGCGTGCTGCGGGGTGCCGAGACGAGAGCAGGCGTCGATGACGCGGGACATCAGGTTCGTCGGGCAATCGATGCGCGTGATGAACGACGCCAACGCCGGGAAACCTTCGACGATGGGCACGTCATGGATGGCCCGCCCGGCGGCGATGACGAGGCGCGGGTCGGGATCGGAGAGGAAATTGGTGACGGCTGGACTCGCTTTGCGGCGGAGCGCTAATACGCCGATTTGGCGTAGAAGCGGAGAGAGATCCGCCATTGTGTTGTTGCCTTGAGCAGCGGTCAACGCGACCAAGTTGACGTCTGTAAGAGCCGCCTCGAGAGAACCCGCAAGTGCTTCGAAGATAAATGGGTCATCTGTAGGTTCCATCACGACGGCTTCCATGATTTGAGGGAACGCGATCAGTGGTGGATCCGAAGGAACACCGCCCAATCTTTCCGACACTTTGGAGCCGATCTCCGGAACCTTCAACGCAAGCGCAGCGATGCGTTGTTTGAGTGTGAGGTGAGTTCCCCAGCGGTGTTTCGGGTTAAAGATCTTGCCAAGAGCGCGGGCCGCTGCCGCTCGGACTTCTGATGATTTGTCACTAAGACTCGCGACGACGTCTGGATAGGAGTTGCTGACGCTGATCTCGGAAAGGACCGCCAAGACCGCCGCTCGGATGGGGATTTCCGGGTCGTGCAGCATGACTGAAAGCGCAGCAAGCATTTTGAACCGTTTTTCATTTTGTCGCCCGGAGTCGCTTCGTGCGATCTGGCCCAGACACCAAACCGCATGCAATCGGGCGCGGTCATTTGGGCTCTTGTCCGCCAATGCTATGAGTGGATCAGCAACTGAAATCCCCCGTCCCGCGAGTTCCCACTGCGCCTCCAGCCGCACGCGGCGGTCGGCGTGGCCGAGGAGGCCGAGCAGCTCATTTTCACCGCGCTGCGCCATGCCTTCGCCGAGCAGGCGCTTCGTCTCGATGACGAGTGCCGTGCCCCGGGCGTCGAGATCGGCGGACGGCGTGATGCGGTAGATGCGGCCTTTGCCCGGCGCGCCCCAGCCGCTGACCCAGTCGAGCACGTAGGCCGCGCCGTCGGGGCCGAAGTCCACATCGGTCGGCCAGCAGTTCCAGAGGAACTTCTCCTGCCGGTCCACAACGTAGCTCGCGCCGCGCGGCTTCACGGTGAACGAGGTCACGCCGCCCGGGAAATCGCAGTGCAGGAACGTGCCGGCGAGCCGGTCGCCGAAACCGGTGCCCGGATAATACGCGAGCCCGCTCGGTCCTTGGCTCACCGTGCCGGCGGGCGGGAGGATGCCGTCCTGTCCGCCTTTCCAGAGCTCTTCCTGCACCCAAGGACCGAAGCCCTCCATGTGCTGGTAGCTGGTGCGCCAGCCGTAGTCGCCGCCTTCGACCAGATGTAGGACGCGGCAGGGATCCGCGCCCGCGGTGTCGTTGTCCACGGTCCAGAGGTTGCCGAGGTCGTCGAAGGCGAGTTCCTGCGGGTTGCGCAGCCCGTAGCAGAAGACCTCCAGAGCGCGGCCGTCGGGTTCGCAGCGCAACACGCCGCCGCAATCAGGCAGGTTGATGACCGCGCCTTCGCGGTTGGTGAGGCACACGCCGCGGTCGCCGAAGCTCATGTAGATGCGGCCGTCCGGACCTTTGATCAAGCCGTGCAGGTCGTGCCCGGAGACGCCGATGTGGACGCCGAAGCCGGTCGCGAGCTGTGCTCGCGCAGGAAATCGGGGATGGGAGATGGGGGATAGGGAAGGGCCGGACTTCTCCCCTGCCCCCTTTCTCCCCGGCTCACCTGCCTGCCCACCCAGCCGCCACAAGTTCGGTATGTTCGCGAAATACAGATCGTCGCCGGTCGCCAGCACACCGGCGGCGGTGCCGTCCACGACGGAGTTGAAGCCGGTGGCGACGATCTCCGAATGGTCGGCCCGGCCGTCGCCGTCGCGGTCCTCGAGCAGGCGCACGGCCTCGCTGTCCTTGGTGAGGAACGTGATGTTGGTCGCGAACTGGTTGCTCAGGAAGGCGGCGCGGTCGGCGACGGTGCGCGACGCCATGTCCTGCAGCAGCCAGTTGGTGTGCGCCGTGATGTCGAAGACGCTGATGGCCCAGCGGTCGGATTCCGCGAGGAAGACGCGGCCTTTGCCGTCGATGCTGAAGGCGACGCTGTTGCTGAGCTGCGGTTCGGCCGCCCAGACGCCGAGCTTGAGGCCGGGCGCGAGCTGGAAGCGTTTGGCGTCCCCGGCCGCGGCGGCGAACGCGGGCGGGTTGGTGGCGTGCTGCGCCCAGCAGATCAAGGGCACGAGCAACCCGAGAAGCGTCCAGAAAGGTCTCACGCCGCGAGGCTATCCTCCGGCCTCGTCAGGGCAAGCGAAGCAGCACGACAAGCGCGACGAACCAAGCGAGGCGTGACGCAGACGACCTGAGACTTGAGACCTCAGACCCGAGACTCCTTTTCAATATCCTCCGTCCTTCGCTCCCGGGTTGAACCAGCAGTCGTTCGGGCCCTCGAACTTCGCGGTGGCGGGCCAGATCGGTTTGCCGGCGTAGATGGGCGAGAACCATTGTTGCATCTTCAGCGCGGCGGCCGAGCCGTCGAGCCGACCGACCGGCGCGATGCCGCCGACCTGCTCGGTCTGGTCCTTGGGCCGGCGGGTCGCGCCGTGGCGCTGGGACACGCCCTCGTGCGGCTGGTTGCCTACGTCGTTGAAGAGGTAGCTCTCCTCGCTCTCGGGTCCTTCCCACATGAGGATGCCCGTCGGGCGCAGGCCTCCGAGCTTGTAGGTCGAGGTGAGCTGCGCGGGCGGCGGGGCTTGGTAGCCGATGATGGCGCCGTTCCAGACGTAGCTGGTGATCTTGATCTGGCGGCGTTTGAAATCGGCCTTGCCCTTGCCACCGCCGCGTTCCGCGAAGTCCTTGGGACAGGTGAGCAGCTTGACCGCCTGGAGATAGTTCCCGAGCTGGCCTTTGCGGAACGATTCGACCTGGTTCGACATGGTCAACGCGTCGTCCTTGCCCGCGCCGTCGGGGATGCCCTTCGCGTGGGCCCAGTTGTCGCGTTCGGCCGGATAGCCCCAGCTCGAGTACGGCAGGTAGTCGTTGTTGTCCCCGGCGAACATGTGCGCCGCGAGCATCACCTGGCGGATGCCGCTGAGGTCGTTCGCGAGCAGCGCGCGGTCCTTCGCCTTTCCCAGCGCGGGCAGCAACATCCCGGCGAGGATCGCGATGATGGCGATGACGACCAAGAGCTCGATCAACGTGAAAGCCCGGCGGGAAGACGGGCACGGATAGAAGGGATAGGCGTTCATGGCGGGGAGACCTGTGGGACTTGCGGATGAACCGGCAACCGTCCGCGGGCGTCACGCTTTTTTCCTTGGGTGCGCGCGGCTCCCGGGACCACGCTCGTGGGATGAAGTCTCCTCTGATCCTCTCCGCACTGCTCTGCCTGCGCGCGATCGCCGCCGCGCCGGAAGAGATGGCCTCCGCTGCCAAGAACTTCCTGGCCGCGCTCGACGACGGCCAGAAATCCAAGGCCGCCTTCGCCTTCGATTCCGACGAGCGAGAGAACTGGCACTTCGTCCCGAAGGAGAGGAAGGGTCTCACCGTGAAGGACATGGCACCCGCCCAACGTCCGCTCGCCTTCGCGCTGCTCAGCAGCGGCCTCAGCCAGCGCGGTTTCGCCCAGGCCACGACCATCATGAGCCTTGAGCAGATCCTGCAGGACATGGAAGGGCCGGACCGCAAGTTTCCGCGCGATCCGCAGCTCTACCACGTGAGCATCTTCGGCACGCCGTCGGAGAAGGGCACCTGGGGCTGGCGCGTCGAAGGCCACCATCTCTCCGTCAACTTCACCCTCGTCGACGGCAAGGTCGCCTCCGGCACGCCGAGCTTCATGGGCACGAACCCCGGCGAGGTCCGCAAAGGGCCGCGCGCCGGATTGCGCGTGCTCGGCGCCGAGGAGGAGCTCGGCCGCGACCTCGTGAAATCGCTCACCGACGAGCAGCGCAAGACCGCCGTCCTCGACACCAAGGCGCCGGACGACATCCTCACCCTCGCCGTCCGCAAGGCCGACCTCGGCAAGCCTGTCGGCCTCCGGATCGGCGACATGACGTCCGACCAGCGCGCCGCCGCGATGAAGCTCATCCACGCCTACATCGACCGCGTGCGCTGGGACGTCGCCACCGCCGACATGGCCAAGCTGGAGAAGGCCGGCATGGACGACATCCGCTTCGCCTGGATGGGCAGCTTCGAGCGCGGTCAGCGCCATTATTACCGCGTCCACGGGCCGACCTTCGTGCTCGAGTACGACAACACGCAGAACGATGCCAACCACGTCCACGCCGTGTGGCGCGATTTCGCCGGCGACTTCGGCCGCGACCTGCTCGCCGAGCACCTGAAGGCCGGCCACGACGGGAAGTGATCCCGCGTCCGGCGCCAGCGCCCGAAACCGGATGACCCCGGCGATCCAATCCGGCGCCTACGCCGAGAAGCAGCTCTCCTCGCGCAGCCGCCTGATCCGTTGGAGCCACCAACGGCGGTTCGCCGTCGCGGTCGGCAAGTCGGCGTCGTTCGCCGACGGACGCCTGCTCGACTACGGCTGCGGCGACGCGACCTACTTCGACCTCCTGTTGCGGTCGCCGCACGCGCCAGCTTCGGCGCTCGGCGTCGACCGCGACGGGCGCATCGTGGAGGACGACCGACGACGCTTCGGCGGGGAAGCCCGCGTCGCCTTCGCTGGACCGGAAGAACTGGAGCGGCCCGACATGGAAGGGCGCTTCGACTCCATCGTGTGCATGGAGGTGATGGAGCACGTGGTCGAGCCGGACCCGCTGCTGGACCTGTTCGTCCGGCTGCTCGAACCCGGCGGACGTTTGCTGATCAGCGTGCCGGTGGAGACCGGCCTGCCGTTGCTGGTGAAGCAGACCGCCCGGCGCGTGGCCGGCTGGCGCGGCATCGGCGACTACGCCACCACGCTGGCCTACACATGGCCCGAGCTCGTCCGCGGCGTCTTCGCCGGCGCGGAGCAGCACATGGAGCGCGAGATCCACTTCGGCGCGGACAAGCTGCCCTTCCACCATCACAAAGGGTTCAACTGGCAGGATCTCGGCGTGCGCATCGCCGCGAGGTTCGAACTGGAGCGCGTTTCAGGGTCGCCGGTCACGTGGCTTCCGCCGCACCTAGGGAGCCAGGTCTGGTTCGAGGCGCACAAGCCGGCCCGCTGTTGATCGTCCTGCTGGGTCGATCGCCTACGTCGAGGCGAAAACGGTGCCGGTCCACGACCGGAACGGAACGTGCCCAGCCCCCCTTGAATCAAGAACCGTGTGCCAGTCGGCGACTTGGTCGGACCAATCCAGTCTGCGCTCGCATTTTTTGTTCCGCGTTGTCCTGCATCAGGGGTCAGCAGAATCATATTTGAGAAACCCTGTGAGGTCGGCCCGTATCCCCCGTCACCATTCACGCGGCTCTTTCCCTTGGACCGGAACCTTCAGGGGTGGTTTGCCTCGGGCCTGGCTCCGTCGCGGTGCCCTCGTCCAAATGTAAAACCCCATCCTGCAGGGCAGGATGGGGGTGCTGAAGAACGCTTATTCCAAGGATCGGGCGGGTTTACCGTGTCCGTTGACGGCGCCAGATCATCAGGCCTGCGAGAGCGACAGCCGTGAAGGTGGCCGTCTCGACGGGTTCAGGCACGGCGACGACTGAATAACCGATGGCATCGAGAAGAGAGAGCTCGGCAGTGCTGACCGCCATGCTGGTGAAGGTGTTTGAGTCACCGGCCTGGTCTTGCGGCGCGGCCGGGAAGGACCCGTTGGCCGCCCAATCACCGTAATCACCCCCGTTCGGGAGGTTGTTCCACTCCTGAAGATTCGCGCCGCCCGAGCTCAGGCGAAAAAATGCCTTGTTCGCGGAATCGTTCCCGTTATTGAGAGTGAAACTGCGGGCTCCGGCGGAAGTGTAGCGGAAAAGATCTGACGGCGCGATCGTGATCGGCAGGGTGGCTCCGCCAGTGCCATTGGGCAGGCTGCTGGCGGTGCCCAACACTTCGTTGACCTCGTGCTGGATCACACCCAAGAATCCAGCAGGGTTCACCTTATAGGTGTTGAGATTGAACGACACCGTTCCGTAGTTCGCCTGGGCGCTTCCCAAACCCAAGGCGAATGACAGAGCATCTGGAAGGCTGATCTGGGCTACATTGAGGACCGGATCGTTCGGGCCCGCCCCGATATTGGCAAGGACCGTGGCATCTGTCGCCGTGGTCGCAGCGGTGCTGAGCGCCGAACGATACGAGCTGAAGCTGAAAGGACTGACAGAGTAGCTGCTCTGGGCGCCGCTGATCGCGTTGTCCAGTGTGAAGATGATGGGGATCGTCAGGTTGTTGGCCACCCTGGACGAATAGATCGAAAGCGCACTGTTCACCGTGGTCTGCAACGCCGCGAAGTTGGGCTGACTGGTGAAGGACACATCGTAGCTGGGCGTTATCACGACCTGAGCTGACGCTGAAACGGTCGCGAGAGCTGCCGTGGTCAGGGATAAGATTCGATAGTTAGTATTCATTTTTCGGGGATATTTCTAATAGGAAAACAAACCTTATAAAGTTGTCAAGGTATTTGTTTTCAGGGCATTCCAACAGGCACTTCGACGTCAAACTCCAAGCCGGACTTGCTCGGTTTGGCACTTGTCTCAACCTTCTACTCGCCGTCTTGCACCCGAGAACTCCACGGGTTGAGTCGGCAAATCACATTGATCCGGACGGTATCTGCCTGCACATCCAATTTGCTCCTGCTGCTACCACCAGGAACGGCGGCCATCTGCGGAGATCCCTGGTCTGTTGTTTGGCCGAGTCGTGGCTGGCAGGACAGCTGCTGACAATCATCAGGCTTGGACAATGGCGGCATGTGGCACACCGGAAAGCCCCCTCCCGCCCGGTAGCGCGCGACACGGGGCTATGTCCATGTTCTTGGTCCGCCACATCGGATCGCCCCCGTCCGTAGGGTCGCGCGGCTAAGCCGGCAGGCGCAGGTCGAGCGTGAAAGGCAGGTCGCGGTTCAACGGCTCGACCGGAGGAGAGGACTTCTGCTGCGTGTGCCCGTTCGCGACGAAGCGTGCGAGCCGACGGCTCTCGGCCTCGTAGCTGTTGATCGGGAAGGTGTCGTAGCTGAGGCCGCCCGGATGCGCCACGTGATAGGTGCAGCCGCCGAGCGAACGCTCGTTCCAGGTGTCGTGCAGGTCGAACACCAGCGGGGCGTGCGACGGGATGGTCGGCTGGAGGCAGTTGGGCGGCTGCCAAGCGCGGTAACGCACACCGGCGACGGACTCGCCGTTCGTGCCGGTCGGATGCAGCGGCACGCGACGGCCGTTGCAGGTGATGACGAACCGGTCGCCAACGAGGCCGCGGGCCTTCACCTGGAGGCGTTCCAGCGAGCTGTCCACGTACCGTACCGTACCGCCGCCGGTCGGTTCCTCGCCGAGCACATGCCACGGCTCGAGCGCCGTGCGCAGCTCGACCTGGACGTCGCGCTGCGCGAAGTCGCCGATGCGGGGGTAGCGGAACTCGAGGTGCGGCTTGAACCACTCCGCCTCGAACGGATAGCCGGCCTCCCGCAGGTCGCGGATGACGTCGCCGAGATCCGTCTCGCAGAAGTGCGGCAGCATCCAGCGGTCGTGGATGTCCGTGCCCCAGCGGACAAGGCCGTTGGTATAGGGTTCCTTCCAGAACTTCGCCACGAGACCGCGCAGGAGCAGATGTTGCGCGAGGCTCATCCGAGCGTGTGGCGGCATCTCGAACGCGCGCATCTCGACCAGGCCGAGACGTCCGCCCGGGCCGTCGGGCGAGTAGAGCTTGTCGATGCTGAACTCGGCACGATGGGTGTTGCCGCTGGAATCGGTGAGCAGGTTGCGGAACACGCGGTCGACCAGCCACGGCGAGGTCCACTGCCCTGCGTCGGGCAGCTGGCGGAAGGCCACGTCGAGCTCGTAGAGCGAGTCGTTGCGCGCCTCGTCCACGCGGGGTGCCTGCGAGGTCGGGCCTATGAAGAGACCGCTGAAGAGCCAGCTCAGCGACGGATGGTTCTGCCAATACGCGAGCAGCGACCGCAGCAGGTCGGGACGCCGCAGCACCGGCGAATCCGCCGGTGTCTCGCCTCCGATGAGGATGTGGTTGCCGCCGCCGGTGCCGGTGTGGCGTCCGTCGACCATGAACTTCTCAGTCCCCAGCCGGGTCTGCCGGGCTTCCTCGTAGAGGACCGTGGTGCGTTCGACGAGCTCGTCCCAGGTCTTGCTGGGATGCATGTTGACCTCGATGACGCCGGGATCAGGGGTCACCGCGAGCTTGTTCAGCCGTGGGTCGCGCGGCGGTGCCTCGCCTTCGATGATCAAGGGCAGTCCCAGCTCGGTCGCCGCGGTCTCGATGCCGGCGACGAGGTCGAGGTAATCCTCGGTTCTCTCGACCGGCGGGAGGAAGACGTGCAGGCGACCGTCGCGCGGCTCGACGCAGAGCGCGGTGCGGATGATCCACGGCGCGCTCTCCTGCGGCCCCGGACGCCGGGCCGGGTCGAGGTCGCGCTCGATCTGCTTCCGCCAGCCGACCTCGCCCGGGGGAAGCTCCTGCGCCCGCTGGCCGGGACCGGAGCCGGGAGCCGTCGGAGCGCCTGCGCCCGCGACAAAGCGCTGTCCCGACAGCTCGGGCCGCGGCGTGTACGAGAAGTCCTTCGGCAAAGCCGCCAGCTTCTTCATCAGGTCCGGCTGGTGCTGCCACGGGAAATCCTTCTCCGCGACCCACGGGATGGAATCGACCGGGAGACGCAGGCCCATCGGCGAATCGCCCGGGGTCAGCCACAGCGTGTCGTCGTCGCGCAGGAACCACGCGCCGGAGATCCATCCGCGATCGCCTCCAAGGACGGCGCGCTTCAGCGGCAGGGCATAGCCCACGACCTCGCCCAATCCTTCTTGGAACAACCGGGCGAGGCGGGCGCGCTCCTGCTTGTCCTTCAGGCGCGATTGTTCCGGGGTGACGTTCGACGGCAAGCGCCGCTCCTTCCAGGTGTAGTAGAAGACGTCCTCGTAACCGGGGAGCAGATGCGCGGGATCGATGCCGAGCGTCTGCGCGAGCCGGGTCGCGAGCGCTTTGGCCTCCTTGGCGCCGTGGCCGTAGTCCTTCGACTCGTCGGCGATGAGCGAGTCGTCCTTCCAGATCGGCACGCCATCTTTGCGCCAATACGCGGCGAGCGCGTAACGCGGCAACGGCTCGCCCGGGTACCATTTGCCCTGGCCGTAGTGCAGCATCGCGCCGGGTGCGAACTTGCCGCGGAGCCGCTTGATCAGCGTGCCCGAGAGAGCGCGCTTCTTGTGGGACACCGCGGTGAAGTTCCACTCCGGTCCGTCCGGATCGTCGATGGAGACGAAGGTCGGCTCACCGCCCATCGTGAGGCGGACGTCGCCCTTCACGAGGTCCTCGTCGATCACGTGGCCGAGCACCTCGATGTCCGACCATTGCTCGTCGGTGTACGGCTGGGTGACGCGCGGCGACTCGAAGATGCGGGTCACCGTCATCTCGTGGACGAGCTTGGACTCGCACTCGTCCACGGCGCCGGTGATCGGCGCCGCGTTGCCGGGATCCGGTGTGCAAGCGAGCGGGATATGGCCTTCGCCGCAGAACAGGCCGGAGGTCGGATCCAACCCGATCCATCCGGCACCGGGCAGGAAGACCTCGGCCCACGCGTGCAGGTCCACGGTGTCGACCTCGACGCCGCTCGGGCCGTCCAGCGCCTTCTGGTCGGGCTTGAGCTGCATCGAATAACCGCTGACGAAACGGGCCGCGAAGCCCATCGAACGGAACACCTCGACCAAGAGCCAGCCCGAGTCGCGGCACGACCCGCTGGCCTTCGTGAGCGTCTCCTCCGGCGTCTGCACGCCCGGCTCCAAGCGGATGGTGTAGCGGACGTGCTTCTGGACGCGTCGGTTGACCTCGACGAGGAAATCGATCGTCCGCGCGCCCTTCGTCAGGAAGTCCTCGAGCAGTTCGTCGACCATCGCGAGCAGCTTCGGCGTCGGTGCTGGCAGCTCCATGAACGGCGCGAGCTCCTTCTTGAGCGCGGGCTCATAGGCGAACGGATAGACCTCGGCGGACGGTTCGAGGAAGAAGTCGAACGGGTTGTAGACCGCCATCTCGGCCACGAGCTCGACCTCGATGCACAGCTCCTTCGACATCTCCGGGAAGACGAGCCGGCCGTTCCAGTTCGCGAACGGGTCCTGCTGCCAGTTGATGAAGTGCTCCGCCGGGCGGACCTTCATCGAGTAGCTGAGGATGGGCGTCCGGCAGTGCGGCGCGGGCCTCAAGCGGACGACGTGCGGGGCGTGGCCGACCGGGCGGTCGTAGGTGTAGTGCGTCTTGTGGTGCAGCGCGACGTGGATGGCCATGGCAAAGCTTGGTTCGGGACACGGTCGGGTTCCGCGCCGGCCGAGATTGGCCGAAGGCATCGCCCGGGCAAACCGAAATCGTGACCGTCCCCGGCGTCAACCGAGGGAGTGCGCCAGTGCCCGGTTCACCGCCCGGGCGAGACCCACCGGACCCTGCGTGTCGCCGTGGATGCACAACGTCCTCGGCCGGAGCGGCAGCACCGTGCCAGCGACCGTCGTGACCCCTGCCCTCCGCGATCGAACTCGCCCGAGCCGCGACCTCGGGGACGCCCGTGAGCATCGCGCCCGTGGTGCCTCGAAGGATCAACGAGCCGTCCTCGGCGCACCCGCGGTCCGCGAAGGCCTCCTCCCGGACGGCGACCCCGGCGGGCGCGCCCGCCTCGGCGACCCGCCCCCCCGCTGGCCGCACGGATCCGCGTGCCGTCGCCCCCTCTCGCGACGTCATCCCTTTCTTGACCCTGGCTGGCAAGATGCGTGGCATCGACACCCAGTATCGGCTGTCGGCTATTTGCGTTTGACCACCCAATGATTACGCCGGACCGTAGTTTATGGAACCGGTCGTATCCCCAACCTTCGCCGCGCGAGATAAGGCGACCATCTTACGCGTCGAGCGCGTCACAAGATGTTATGCGACGCGGTGCGTGTTGGATTCAGTCAGTTTCACGATCGCGGCCGGCGAACGCGTCGCGCTCGTCGGTCCGTCCGGCTGCGGCAAGACCACCCTGCTCAATTGTCTCGGCGGCGTGGATCGCGCGGACACCGGCTCGATCCAGCTCGATGGTGCGGCGCTGGAAACGCTTTCCAGCGACGAGCTCGCCGCGTTGCGGCGCGAACGCATCGGCACCGTTTTCCAGTTCTTCCACCTGCTGCCCACGCTCACCGCGTTCGAGAATGTCGAACTGCCGATGCAACTGCTCAACGTCCCTCGGCGCGAACGTCGCGCGCGGGGCCTAGGATTGTTGGAGCGCGTCGGACTCACGGCGCGCGCCGATGCGTTCCCGGGACAGCTTTCCGGGGGCGAGATGCAGCGCGTCGCCATCGCCCGCGCGCTCGCGCACCGACCTGCCCTGCTGCTCGCGGACGAGCCCACCGGCAATCTCGACTCCGCGAACGGACAGAACATCTTGGACCTCCTCGCGGAACTCTCCACCGAACTGGACACCGCCATGCTGATCGTCACGCACAGCTCCGATGCCGCGAGGATCTGCCATCGCAGCCTGCACATGCGCGACGGCGTCATCGTCAAGGAGACCGGGGCGGCATGAGCGGACTGCGCCCGTGGCCGATCATCCGCCTGTTGCTGCGACGATCCACATCGCGGCACTGGCGTTCCGCACCGCGTGCTACGGCGTTGCAGGTCCTGATCCTTGCGATAGGGATCGCGGTGTTCTTTTCGGTCCGGCTCGCGAGCCGAGCCGCGGTCTCCAGCTTTCAGGTCTTCACAGGCCTGGTCTCGCAAGAAGCCGACTGGCAGGTCTCCGCGACGGTCGGCGACCTCCCAGATTCCGTTCTCCGCGGGTTGCGGGATCAACTCGGCGATGAACCAGTCGAGATCGTCCCGGTCGTTGAAGCCACCGCCGCCCGTCCGCGCGGACAAAAGGACGAACGGATCTTCGAGCGGGAGACCTATCACCTGGTCGGCATCGATCTGGTCGCTGTGCAGAATCTCGCATCGTCCGCCGAGGGCGGGCCCGGATGGTCTGACCAGCGGACCGCGGCCACGGACCACTTCGGCAGCGACACGGTCTGGAACCTCCTCCGGAACGGCAACGCCGTTTTGATCCCCCCGGCGATGGCCAAGAGATCCTCTCTGAAAGTCGGCGACACGTTCCGCGTGGTGATCGATGAGGATGTCGTGGCCCTGCAGGTCGCCGGATTGATCCCCGCTTCGCCTTCGCGTCCCGAGCCGCCGGACAATCTGTTGATATTGGATCTTCCGGCGTTGCAACGGCTCGCGCATCGCGACGGAAGATTGACCCGGATCGATTTCTTCGTGCCGGACGGCCCTGCTGTGGACGCACGCCGCCGGGCGCTCCGCGAACGGCTCGCCGCGATCGGCAAAGATCGATGGCAGGTGTCTTCGCCGGACGACCGCCGGGCCAGCGCCGCGGCGATGACCGGCGCGTTCCGGATGAATCTCACGATCCTCTCGCTGGTCAGCCTGCTCGTCGGGCTCTACTTGATCTTCCAAAGTCTCGACGGCGCAGTCGTCCGCCGACGCGAGGAGATCGGTGTGCTGCGCTCGCTCGGTGTCACCGAAAAGATTGTCCGCCGCTTGTTCTTGCTCGAAGCCGCTCTCCTCGGACTGGTCGGCGGCCCGCTCGGTGCTTTGCTCGGCTGGGGTGGAGCTCAGATCGCCGTGCGCTACGTCGGACGCACCGTCAACGCGCTCTACTACGCGACCACCGTGCGATCCGCGCGCTTCGATCCCGGCGAATTCCTTATCGCCATCGGACTCGCTGTCACGGCCAGCCTCCTCGCCGGTTGGTGGCCTGCGCGGCAAGCGGCAAGGGTCCCGCCCGCCCAGATCCTCTCTCGCGACATCGATGTCCAGGAGCGCGGCTCCATCCTGGATTCCGCGGCCTTTGCCTGGTTGTTGCTGGCGACAAGCGCGATGTTGATCCTTCTACCGCCGCTCCGTCTGTCCGGTGCCCTGCGTCTTCCGCTGGGTGGTTATGCGGCGGCGCTCGGATTGATCCTTGGCGGCGGCATGTTGTGCGGCCGGGTTTTGAGGACGTTGGCGAGGATGTTGCGCTTCACCGGCCGATATTCTCTCTCCGCAAAGATGGCGACGAGCCACTTGGCGAACGCTTCAAGCCGTCATCGCCTCGCCGTAGCCGGCCTTTTGTGCGCCGTGACGATGGCGGCGGCCATGATGATCCTCGTCGCAAGTTTTGAGACGACGATGCGGGACTGGATCAACACCACTTTCCAAGCCGATCTTTATCTGACCAGCGGCGGAGCCCAAAGCGCTTCCATGCAGAACCGCATCCCGCCGGCGACATGGCGCGCCATCGTCACGAACGCGGCCGTCGCGGACGTGAACGTGATCCAGTCTTCCGAGATAAACATAGACGACATCAGCACGATGCTGGTCGGCGCCGATCTACGTTTCTCGGAGCGCCATGCAGGTTTCATCTGGCGTCAGGCTCCGCTGGACCGGAGCGTTTTCCTGCGGTCGGAGAGCGCATCCCTCGGCCTCGTCAGCGAAAGCTTTGCGGAACGTTTCCGCGTCCGGCGCGGGGACATGGTGAGGTTTCCGACGCCTGACGGCGAGAAGCGGATCTCCATCGCCGGTGTTTTCTCCGATTACGGCAACGAACGCGGCTCGCTCTTCGTGGATCGCATCCACTTCGCGGCATGGTTCGGACACGAGATGGCGACCAGCATGGTCATCGTGGCGCAGAACGATGTCGCACCCGAGAAATTGCAGGGAGGATTGACCGCGCAGTTCCCCGGTCTGACGATCGTGACGAACAGCTATCTCCGGACGGAGATCCTCCGCATCTTCCGCCAGACGTTCTCGGTGACCTATGCCCTGGAGATCATCGGTGTCATCGTCGCCGTCATCGGACTCGGGATGACTCTGTCCAGCATCCTGCTCGACCGCCGCACGGAGTTGACGACGTTGCGCGCTCTCGGCTGGCGCCGGCGCGAGATAGCACAGGCAACCGCTGTCGAAGGCTCGTTGCTTTCGTTCTGCGGCGTGGCCGGAGGCACGGTCGTGGGTCTCGGCCTGGGTTGGATCGTGATCTTCGTCATCAACAAGCAGAGCTTCGGCTGGACGTTGCAGTTCGCCGTCCCGTGGTTTTCGCTCGGGGCGCTCGGCCTGCTGGTCGTCGCCGCAGGCACGGTCGTGGCATATCTTGTGGGACGTCGGGGATCGGGGCTCGCCGCTGATCGTGAAGGATGATATGATAAGATTATTTGCTATTGTTCAAATCCTGCTCGCATCCATGCTCACGAGAGCAGACGCCCAGGACATGGGCGAGACCGCCGACGGTTTCGCTCTACCGCAACCCGGTCATCCATTCAGCTTCCCGCGTGACCACGGCAGCCATGACGAGTTCAAGATGGAATGGTGGTATATAACCGGGCACCTGTCCGGCGAGGACGGACGCCGTTTCGGTGTCCAAGCGACCTTCTTTCGCAGCGCGGGTCCAGCAACAGGCAAACCCGGCCCGCACAGCCCGTTCTTCGGCGACAAGAACATCTTTCTGGCGCACATGGCTTTGCTGGATGTGAGGTCGGGCAGGTTCAT
>JBBRQL010000016.1:0-36898 GCA_038226425.1 Verrucomicrobiota bacterium | reverse complement strand
GTGGAACTCGGCCGCCTCGGTCTCGGCGGTGCCGGTCATGCCGGCCAGCTTCTTGTAGAGTCGGAAATAGTTCTGGATCGTGATGGTCGCGAGCGTCTGGGTCTCGCGCTCGATGTCGACGCCTTCCTTGGCCTCGACGGCCTGGTGCAGGCCCTCGCTCCAGCGGCGGCCGGTCATGAGCCGGCCGGTGTTCTCGTCGACGATGATGACCTTGTTGTCCTGCACGACGTACTGCACGTCCTTCTCGTAGATGCAGTAGGCCTTGAGCAGCTGGGAGATGGCGTGGATGACCTGCGCGCGCTCCTCGAACTCGCCCTGGAGCTTGGCCTTCTGCTCGAGCCGTTTGCGCGGGTCGCTCTCGACGCCGGAATCGATCTGGCTGAAGGCGGTCGGGAGATCAGGCAGCACGAAGGCGTCGGGATCATCGGGCGAGATGAACGCGCGGCCCTTCTCGGTGAGGTCGGCCTCGTGGGATTTCTCCTCGATGGCGAAGAGCAGCTGTTCTTTCTCCTCGTAGAGCTGCTTCTTGGATTGGTCCGCGTGCAGCTCGGTCTCGTAGACCTGCACCCGCTTGAGGTTCTCGGGCTCCTCGAAAAAGCGCATGAGGCCCTCGGAGCGCGGCTGGCCGAGCTTCACGCGGTACAGGAGCGCCGCGAGCTGGAGCTCGAGCGCCGCGGGATCCTTGGGGTTCGAGCCGTCGGCGGGCTTGATCTGCTTGAGAACGCCGTCGGCCTCGCGGAGGAAGCGGTTGCACAGCTCGCGCTGGGCGTTCACCAGCCGCTCCACCACCGGTTTGAAGTCGTTGTACTTGTGCTCGGCGGTGATCACCGCCGGACCAGAGATGATCAACGGCGTGCGCGCCTCGTCGATGAGGATGGAATCCACCTCGTCCACGATGGCGAAGTAGTGGCCGCGCTGGACCTGCTCCTCCTTGCGAGTGGCCATGCCGTTGTCGCGCAGATAATCGAAGCCGAACTCGGCGTTCGTGCCGTAGGTGATGTCGCAGCCGTACATCTCGCGGCGGACCTGCGGCGACTGGTCGTGCAGGATGCAGCCGACCGAGAGGCCGAGATAGCGGTAGACCGCGCCCATCCACTCGGAATCGCGGGCGGCAAGGTAGTCGTTGACCGTGACCACGTGGACGCCGCGCCCGGTGAGGGCGTTGAGGTACACGGGCAAGGTGCCGACGAGCGTCTTGCCCTCGCCGGTGGCCATCTCGGCGATGAAGCCCCGGTGGAGCGCCGTGCCGCCGATGAGCTGCACGTCGAAAGGCACCATGTTCCAAGGCAATAGATGCCCACGGACCTCGATCTGCGCCTTGCCGTCGGTGAGCCGGCGGCAGGCGTTCTTCACCACGGCGAACGCCTCCGGGAGGATGGCCTCCAGCTCGCGCTTGAGCTCCGCGTCGTCCTTGATCGCTGAAAAGCGCTCCTTCCACGCGGCGGTCTTCTGTCGCAACACCTCCTCGGGTTGGGACTGGAGCTGTTGCTCGAACCCGTTGATCGTCGCCACCAGAGGACGGATCTTCTTCACCTCGCGGTCGTTCCGGGAGCCGAGGATTTTCTTGAGGATATAGCCGATCATGACGGGCGAGATTTCAAAACGGAGGCCGGAAGCTAGGGGCCGGGTCCGGGGCCGTCAAAGGCTTTGCCCGCGGGCCGCGGACCCCCGCCGCGGCTAGCGATGAAGGTCGCGGCCGGCACGCCCTTCACCTGGCGGCGATCAAGCCCCGAAGGCCTTGCGCAGCTGCGCGATGCTCTTCGGGACGGCGGTGTCGGCCGCTTCCTTGCCTTCCATCTCCAGCGACACCCAGCCCGAGTAGCCGACGTCCGCGAGGATCCGGGCGATGCGCGGATAATCGAGGTCGAGCGTGTACCACTCGCCGCCGCCGGGATAGGTCTTGGCCTGGACGAAGACCGTCTTGGGCGCGATGGCGACCAGCTTGTCGTAGGGGTTCTCCAAGAAATTGCCGGTGTCCATCAGCGCGCCGACCCAGGGCGACGGCACGGCGTCCACGATCCGGAGCTGCCCCGCCGGGGTCCGCGAGAGCCCCCAATGGTTCTCGACCGCCAGCACGACGCCGAGCTCGGCGGCGCGGGCGACGCAGCGGCGGAGCGAATCGATGCACCACTTGAAGCCCTCGTCCTCGGTGTGGCCGGGCAGGACCGGCTCGTTCCCGCGGGCCTTCATCAGGTCGTCGAAGTCCGGGATGGTGTTCCAGCGGCCCGAGTTGATGCGCAGCACGCCGGCACCGAGCGCGGCGGCGATCTCCAGGCACTTCAAGGTGTGCTCGACCTGCTTCGTCAAGAACGCCGGATCGGGATCGACGAAATCCTGGTGGATGCTCAGGCAGCAGTAGCTCACGCCGTGGCGGAGGGCGTGGCGCTTGAGGCGGGAGAGATACGCCCGGTGGTCGGTGGTGAGCGGCTCCTTCTCCGGGATGTCCATCTGGCGATGGAGGACGTCCACGCCCGCGACACCGAGCGCGGAAGCGCGCTCGACGACCTGCTCGATCGACACCTTCGGCTCGCGGAAGTGCCAATAGGAATAGCTGGAGATCGCCAACTGGACCCGGGGCTTGGCTTTCGCGGAGGCTGCGACGGCCGGGAGCGGCAACACGAGGGCTCCGGCACCCATCGCCGCGGTGGTGAGGAAACTACGGCGGGAGGTTCTCATAGGGATGTCGAGCGGAGGCTATAAGTCCTCGGCTCCGGCTGGGAAGCGCCGATTCGCTACGGCCGCCGGCCGGGATCGGCCTGGGCGCTACCAACGCGTCCTGTCGGAGGCGAGACCGCCGCGGCCGGGACGTCCGAACGGGCGACCAAGAAGCGTTTCAGTTCCGAAGCCATCGTGCCTCCGAAGCCGGACACCTGCTCGATCTGCTCGATGGAGGCGAGCCGCAGGCGCTGCACCGACCCGAACTTCCGCAGCAGCGCCTGCTTGCGCGCGTCGCCGATGCCGGGGAACTCGTCGAGCAGGCTCTCGCTGATCTTCTTGAGGCGGAGCTGCGCGTTGTAGGTGTTGGCGAAGCGGTGCGATTCGTCGCGCACGCGCTGGAGCAGCTTCACCGCGTTGTGGTCGAGCCCCAGCACCAACGGCTCCGCGGCGCCCGGCCGGTAGATCTCCTCGTTCTCCTTCGCCAGTCCGATGACCGGCACGTGCCCGAGCCCGAGCGCCGCCAGCTCTTCGCACGCCGCGTTCAACTGGCCCTTGCCGCCGTCGATGAGGATGAGGTCGGGGAGTTTCGGCGCGACCGGCGGCGCGGGGATCCAAGGGGCCGTGACTTCGCCGGAGGAAGTGGGCGAGTGAGCCGGTGAGCCAGTGGGTGAGAGAAGCGGTGCGTCTACCCCCTTCTCACCCACTGGCTCACCGGCTGACTCGCTCACTCGCCCGCCCTCCACTTCGCGCTTCAGCCGTGAATACCGCCTCCGCACCGTCTCCGCCATGCAGGCGAAATCGTTCTGCTCGGTGACGGTCTTCATCTTGAAACGCCGGTAGTTCGCGCGGTCCGGACGCCCGTGCCAGAAGCTCACCATCGAGGCCACCATGAAGGTCCCGCTGATGTTCGAGATGTCGAAGCCCTCGATGCGCTCCGGCGGCTTCGGCAGCCCGAGCACGCGGCCCAGTTCGCGCATGTCGGACTCGGTGTTGAGCGCGACCGGCAGCTTGTACGGGATGCGCTCGAACTTCTCCGTGTCCTGGGTCGTGCGGCGCATGTCCTCCAGTGCGTCGCGGAGCTGTGCGGCCTTCTCGAACTCCAGGTTGAGCGACGCCTTGCGCATCTCCGACTCCAGCTCGGCCTTGAGTTCTTCGGTGCGCCCTTGCAGGAACTCGATCCCGGCCCGCACCTGGGCGAGGTATTCGTCGCGCGTGACGTTCCCGATGCACGGCGCCGTGCAATGCTGGAGATTGCCGTACAGACAATGCTTGTGGTCCGCGGCGCCCGGCGTGAGCGGGCGGCATCCGCGCAGATGGAAGCGACGGCGCATCAGCGTGAGCGCCCGCCGCACCGAGCCGCTGTGGGCGAACGGCCCGAAATAGACGCATCCGTCGTCCTTGCGCAACCGGGTGAGCACGAAGCGGGGGATGGGGTCGTTCAGGTTCACCTTGAGCAGGAGGAACTGCTTGTCGTCCCGCAGGTCGATGTTGAAGCGCGGTTTGAAGTCCTTGATCAGCTTGCTCTCGAGCAGCAACGATTCGGGCTCGCTCTTCACCACGTGCCAATCGAAGTCGTGGATGGCGTCGACCAGCGCGTTGAACTTCAGGTCCCAGCCCATCCGCCGCGACGCGTGGAAGTACTGGGAGACGCGGTTGCGCAGGTCGCGGGCCTTGCCCACGTAGATGACCGTGCCGAAACGGTCCTTGTGCAGGTACACGCCCGGCTTGTGCGGGACTTGCGACAGCTTGTCGCGGATATGGGCGGTGGCGGGCATGGACGGCCGGGACGGATGCCACCGTAGACCGCCTCGGACCGGAGGACAACGTGCGCCCGGCCGGGAGCTTCACATCTCCTGGGCCGAAGCCGCGGGCGCCAAGGAGACCAACCGGTAGAACCGGGCGACCGCAGGCGAGCCCAGCACGACCGTCCGCCAGCCGGTCCAAGGCACGATGTCCGCATCGGCGACCGGTTCCCAGACCGCGGAAGCCCCCGTCGTCGAACTCACCTGCAACCGCCACGAGTTGGATTGCATCGGCCAACCCACGCACAAGCCTCTCGGTGTCCGGAGCAACGAGAGCTTGAGCACCGGTTCCGTCGGATCGACCCCGACATCCTTGATCGCGGCGTTTCCGCCCGGGCTGCCGACATGCACGGCGTCGATGCCTCCACCGATGCCGTCGACCGCGACCAGCCTGAGCCGGTGAGGACCGTCCGCCAGCCCTTGGAGCACACGGGGCACGATCCTTGCGCCATAAGCCGGGGCCGTGCGGGCCGGCAGCTCTTCAAGGAAGTGCCGGTCGACACGCCAATGGGCCTCGTACCCCTCCGGCACCGGACGGCCGCCCGACCAGTGGACCGCGAGACTGAGCCAATGGTCACCCGGCTCGATGACGACCCGGCCTGATCGGGACACGAAACGCTGCGTGTTCGTCCCTTCGCCGTCGGGACCGGTGACGGATCCCCGCACGCTGAAAGCGAACCTCTGCGAATCCGAGCTGAAGTCGTGCGGTGTCATCGTCCACTCCTCTTCCACGAGCGGTTGCTCGGACCCGACACGGGTGAGCGCGGGCCAATTGGCGAAATGCGTCGGCGACACCGGTGAGAAACCGTACAGTTCCGGCAGCTCGGAAGGACGTTTCCCGTCCACCCAGACCTCCATCCGGCTCGCCAGCGGATCCGTCGTCTCGACCGAGACGACGCTGCCCGTGAACGAGCAATCCAGAACGCCGCCCCGCCAGGACACATCGCGGCCGATCGTCGCCGTCTGCATCCGGGCAGACCGCCAAGGATCGGACGAGACTGTTCCCGCACCGGGCCTCAGATAGGCGAGGACGCACTCGGCCATCAGAAGGTCTCCGTCGTCGTTGAGATGCACGTTGCCGTCCGAGAGCAGCGCAACCGCAGGAAGCTTGTTGGCGACGAGGTAGGCCTTCCAAGTGTCGCGGATCCGCGCGAGGCAGGCGTCGTAGCGCTTGGCGACGGCCGGCAAGGTGACGTAGTTCCGGTAAGGCGCCAGGTCCGAGACCGCGATCATCGAGGGGTCCGTCGGTTCGTCCAACCGGTCGAAAGATCCCATCTGGTCGGACTGCACCAACACATCGGTAGTGGTCTTCGCCCTCAGGTCGGACAGCAGAGACTCGGTGCCAGCGCCGTTTCCATAGGCATGGAAGATCACCAAGTCCGGTTGGATCGGGATCAGATCGGCGACCACGGTCCGTGAAAGCGCCCAATCCTGTAGCCCTGAGACGGCCTTGTTCTCGATGGTCAGCCGGGCGGCGGGATACATCCGGATGATCTCGTCCCGCACCATGACCCACCAAGGTTGGAGGGTGATCGACTGCCCGTAGAAGACGATGTGGACCGGGTTGGGTTGATCCACCGTGCTGGTCGCAAGCAACGCGCGGACCCTGGCGAGGTGACCGAGTTCCTCCTCGGTCGGGACCAGCGGAGGGTGCGGCAACAAAGCTCCGAGAACGGTCGGCGAACACACCGTCCAAACCAGGACGGCGGCCACCACTGCTCGAGACAGCGGCCGGGAACACGCGGTCTCTTCGATGGATCTGGACTCGGATGACATCTTGGAAGACCGGAATCAATGCCTCGAAGCCCGTCTGCGCAAGGGACAGTTCCGCGTTGCCCGATCAACCTTCGCCCGAGATCTCCTCGACGTTCACGTCCACTTCCATCGTCCGCTGGGTGACGCCTTTGTAGTGGCCTCGCGTCGGCGGCACATCGGCGTAGTCGCGGCCCACGGCGATCTTCACGTAGCGTTCGTCCGGTTGCCGTGCATGGGTCGGGTCGAGGGCCCGCCAGCCGATGTCGGGCAGGAACACCTCCGCCCAGGCGTGGCTCGCCTGCGCGCCCGGTGTGCAGAGATACCCGCTCACGTAGAGCGCCGGTATCTGCAACGACCGGCACATGCCGATGAGGACATGGGCGAAGTCCTGGCAGACGCCGACCCGCGCCGCCAACGCGTCGAGCATGTGCGTCGTGGCATGCGTGGACCGCGGCGTGTAGGTGAGATGGGAATGGACGAACCGGTTCAACGCCTGCGCCGCCTGCCATAGATCGGTCTGGCCGACCGTGGCGTCCACGGCGAGCCGCCAGACCGCTGGATCGGACCCGATCTGGTCGCTCGACTGGAGATAGTCGAAGCACCGTTCCATCCGTGCCAGCTCGGGGAGCCGGGTGAGCGGCGTGGGCGTGGCGTCCGGGTCGAGCCAGTTGGCCCGGTTGGTCGTCACCCGGGTCCGCGATTCGACGACCAGCGCCGTGTGCGGCGCGGCGACGTCGAAGTGGTGGACCCAGTTCCGGTAGAAATCCAGATAGCGCCGGACCGCCACCTGCGGCTCGATGCGCAATTGGAAGTCCTCGCAGGTCTGGTGCTCGTTCGACACCGGCTGGAGACGCAGCTCGTTGAAGCTCTCCTTCACCGGAGCAGAATATCGGTAGCTGGTGCGATGGCGGATGAGCAGCTTCACGGCGCGGTCGGAGCCTGCGGGACCGGACACGACCGGTGCAAGCGATGGCATCGGCGGATGCGGGCGCTCAACCGCCCAAGAGCGCCTTCAACGCCGCCCGGGCGGAGTCCTCGCGCGGGTCTTTGGCGCCGACGCCCGTCCAGGTCCGCGTCGAGAACTCGAACCACTCGCAGAAGTTCCCCCGGTCCTTGTCCTCCACCGGTTCGGCCCGGCGTTCGCGGCATCCATGGGCCGCGTAGCGGTCGTGATGCCGGCAGTTGAGGCAGGCGCGGAGATCGGCTCGGCAGTTCTCGCAGCTCTCACCCCGGCCGGGCTGCGCGCTGAGGGGCCAAGCTGTGCCGCATCGATGGCAATGACGGGTCATGGACCGAGCCTAAGAAACCTGGCCGGCGCCTGAGAACCCTAAACGGCGGCCGGTGCGCACGAACACTTGGGGGGACCCGGGCATCGCGGAAGGAAACGCAAAGGGGCCGGCCTTGCGGCCGGCCCCTGGTGATGAGGTCTTATACGCGCTCACCCGCGCGCTCAGATCGGCGACGGAGCCAACTATTGCGATGCCCGCACCCCGCCGCCAGCCAGTCCCCTCTGCCAACCCTTAGCGGACACCGTTCCAACCAACGCGATGTAGGACGCGTCAACTCGCGGGTCGTTCAAAGATTTCTTCCCGCCGGGAAGAAAGATCGGCGGAAGCCCCCCGGCCCGCACGTTCGCGATCGTTCACGGCAACCGGAGGTCGGCGCAGAAGAGCGTCACGGGCCGCTCCGCCAAGACCCGGCCCAGCGGCGTGGACGCTCCCGGGGCCAGCGACCGGTGCAGGGCCTCTTCCTTGGCTTGGCCGGTCACCAGCACCCAGACGGCCTTGGCGGCCCGGATGGCCGGGAACGTCAGGGTGATGCGCTGGGGCGGGGGCTTCGGGCCGATGACGGGGATGCAAGTGGCGGTGCTGGCGGTGACCGAAGCCGGCGCGTCCGGGAACAGCGACGCCACATGCGCATCTTCGCCCATGCCGAGGATCACCAGGTCCAACCGGGGCTGCCCGTCCGGAGCGCTCGGGCAGACCGACCGGAGCTCGGCCTCGGCGATCTCGGCGGCCTTCGCCGGGTCGAGTTCACCGCGTATGCGATGGATCCGGGACCCGGCGGTCCCGAGCGGCCGGAGCAAGGCGTCGGACGCCAGGAGAAAATTGCTGTCTGCATGGTCCGGCGGCACGCAGCGCTCGTCGCCCCAGAAGAACTCGACATGGCCGAACGGCATCCGCGCTTCCAGCGCGGTCTTGGCCGCGCATTCCATGAACGTCTTGGCGATCCGGCCGCCCGGCAACGCCACCCGATACGGTTCGCCGGCCCGCGCCGCCGCGGCGACCGCGTCCAACCATCGCGCCGCGACTGCTTCGCAGAGGGCTCGTGCATCAGGGAACAGGACCAGTTCGGGCGTCGTCATATCAGCCCGGAGAGGATCCGGGAAGCCGCCGTCGGAGGCAAGCCGGTGCATCGGGACCTTCAGGGCTTCTTGCAGGGGCCTAGGCGGCCCGGGCCGACCGTCGGTCACGGCGCTGTCGGGCGTTTCCCTTCGGGCGGCTTCTCCGACGAAGGCCTTACCGGATCCGGGGTGAACAAGCCTTTGATCGTCTGGATCGGGCGCAAGGGGATCAGCAGGAAATCCGGCACGTAACGCAGCTCGGTCAACGGCTTTCCCAAAGTCCCGCGGACGTCGTATTCCATGAGCTTGGTGAAAGGCGAGATCGCCAAGTTGAACACGGCCCCGAGCAGCGGCAGGTCGCGCAGCGGTTCGGCGTGCAGCACCGCGGAGAGACGCGTCTCGAAGTCCACCGTGCCGTCCATGCCCAAGCGCATCGACGGCGAGCGGAACTCCAGGTCGCTCGTGCGGACCAGACGGTCCGCGATGGTGAACGTTCCGGAACCGGAGCTGAACCGCGTCTGTCCGAGGCCCGGCGACAAGGTGTCGAGCGCGCCCGAGACGCCGCCGAACAGCGGCAGGTCCCACAGGAACCCGTCGCGCATCCGGGCCGCGGCGGTCCCGGTCCACGCGCCGTTCGTCCGCGTGTGGGCCTCGGTCACGTTGATCCGGCCCGTCACAAGACCTTCGATCCGGTTGGTCCTCGACACGATGTCCGACAGAAGGCTCCGGAGTTGGACGTCCGAGAACGCCGCGTCGAAGCGCAGCACCGCGTCCCCGACCGGCGCGCAGTCGGCGGAAAGGTTCCCGGTCAACCGGCCGCCGTGGAACCCGGAATCCAGGTTCGTGAGGATGACCGTCTGCCCCTTCCACCAGACCGTCGCCGAGAGGTTCGTGGCCACGAGACGCCACCAGCGGACGCTCTCCGCGAGCGTCTCGAAGCGGATGTCGGCCTCCTGCGGGTTGTCGCGGACCGGGATGGTCCCGTTCAGCACCACGTGCGGCGGCACCGCGAAGATGTACGGCTCCAGCGCGCGGGCCGTCTTCGGGCCGATCGCGCGCGTCACGCGGCGCGGATCGAGCGTGGTGACCGTGTTGGTGAAGCGCAGCAAGCCCGCTGCGAGGTCGAGCGTCATCTCGCCGACATCGCCACGCCCGGCGCCTTGGCGGAGTTCGGCGCCCGAGACCCGGAGCCATCCGTTGGTGAACACCACCTCGCGGGCCCGCAGCTCGTCCACCGCTTCTCCGCGGACGACGAAGTTGGTCAACGCCACCGAGGCACGGACGACCGTCCGTTCCGGTTCTCGCCAACGCCCGGTGACTTCTCCGTCGATGAAGGGCGGCAACGTCAGCTGCAGGTTCGTCATCGCGCGGGCCGCGTTCGTCCCGAGCAGCGGCAACGCCGCGCGCGGATCGATGCTGCTGCGGATGCGGAACCGGTAGTCCTTGGTCGCCGACCGCTCGGTGAGATCGAATTCGAGCCGTCCTTCAGGCCTCGTCGCCGTGGCGCCGACGACGTACCAGACGCCGTTCGTGTGCGCGAACGGCGCGACCGCCATCGTCCCGGTCACGCCCCGGTAGCTGAAGTTCGTGGCGCGCGCGATGCCGGCGATGCGGAGCGTCGGCAGCACGTCGCCTTTCCAGTCGGGCATCTCCCCGGTCCACGCCGGCAGGGTCGCGCTCGCCTCGGCCTCGAGCTCGACCGGCCGCTCCGGCTGCCAACCGTAGTTCGCCAGCCACTTGTCCGTCGCGGGACCGAGCAGCGGTCCGATGCGGTGGAGGTCGAAGTCCGACCGGACCTTCGCGCGCGCGACGAGGTCGGCCGCGCCGACGGACGCATCGGCGGCCAACCGTCCGCCGTAAAGCCGCGCGCGCAGGCCGGAGATGCCCAGGCCCGCTTCGTCCCAGGTGATCGCCGCTCCGGCTTCGGCCAGCTCCAGCTTCGGCGAGACGACGTTGGTCACCGCGAGCCCGAGTTCGACGGACCAGTCTTTCAGCAACGCCAGCTGCGCCGGCAGCACGACCGCGACCGGACGCCCGAGCCGGCGGGCCGTCCCGGACACCGTCGCCGCCGACGCCCCGGCCCATCGCGACGCGGCCTGGTCGGCGCGGATGCTCCAGGTGAACGCCGACGGGACCCAATTGGCGGCCGGCCCGGCGAACGCATGGTCCGCCGTCACGTCCGCCACAAGCTCGCCGGCGGTGCCCCACTCGCTGTCGGCGCGACGGACGACCATCGTCAGGTCGCTGCGGAAGGTCCCCGGCGCAGCGGCACCCGCCGCCTGTGTCTTGCCATCCAGGCGCGCGGATTCCGCGCGACCCCATCGGCTCACCGGGCCGGCCAAGGCGAGGCCCCACGCCATGCGCACCGGCAAGGCGTTGGTCGCCGATTCATCAAGGTCGACGTCCAGCCGGAGCGCCCCGACCTCGGCCCAGGGCGTCTGCGCGCCGGTCGCGTCCAGGCGCAGCGTGACGAGCATCAGTCCATTTGTGCCGGGCGGCTGGTTCAATTCCGCCGAGAGTTCCACGCCCTCGAACTTCCCGAACTCGGACTTGGCGCCGGCGGCGGTGAACCGGAGCCCTGCCGTCGACCGCGCCGGATCGCGCAGGTCCGCGTGGAAGGCCAGGTCGAGCGCCGGCGGCCGCGTGAAGGTCGTCCGTTCCAGCGTCCGGCCGATGCGCAGCAGGTTCTGCTTCCACAGGTCCGACCGGGTCTTGGGGTCGGACCTGCGCCGCAACAGCGAGGCGTTGGTCACCGAGCCCGCGGCGCGGAAGGCTCCGCCGTGGCAGTTCCCCTCGAACTTCTCCAGCTCCCACAGCTCCTGCGACACGAAGCGGATCCGCGCCTCGACGGCGTCCGCGCTGAAGACGAACGGCGCAGCGCCGTCACCCACGACGACCGGGATGGCGAGCTTGCCGCCGCTGATCGTCACCGCGGTGATCGCAGGCACATGGAACTCCAGCAGGTCCGACCATCGCAGCTTGAGCTGGAGCTGGTCGGCGAAGACCTGTTCGCCGGCGGATTCGCGCGCATGGCTGAGGTTCACGTGCTCGACGACGATGCCGCGCCCGAGACGCAGGCGCATGCGGCTGAACTCCAGCTCGGCGCCCCGCTCGCGCAACTGGTCGAGCAACGGACCCTTCACCAGATCAGGCAAGCCGATCTGGTTCACGTGCAGGAACGCGTACAGGACCACGCCGATCGCCAACGCCGTCCCGCGTCCGCACCATCGGAAGGTGCGCCGGTAGAACCCGCGCCGGAGAAGGAAGAACCGGCGTGGATGCGGGACGTGGCTGGTGGCGGGCGCGGACACTGGTTCAGGTCGGGCCGTGGTGCGTCGAGCGTGGAGTGTGACCAGCACCGCCGAGAAGGAAGAAGCGGCCGTCGTGCTCGTCACGCACCACGCACCACGTCTCGCAAAGTCTCTTCGTCATGGCTCATCGGGTCGGTCAGGCCTCACCACGCGCTGAGGTCCCGCCGGATGTCGCGGAAAAGCGGTCCGGGCACCTCGACGCGCAGCGGGGCGGCGTCCCCGTCGATATCCGCGAGAGCGATCGCGGCCGCGCCGAGATCGGACACGAAGCGGAGCCGGATCGACTTCAAGGCTCCTCCCGGCGCGAGGGTCGCCGTGACCTCGTGCGCGAGCTCCGCGAAACTGGGCAACCTGGTGAACATCTTGTCGTCGCGGACCGCGTAACGCGTGGTCTGCATCTGGCCGAGACGGTGCAACGTCTCCTCGACCGCCGGGCTGAAGGGTGTGCCCGCGGACCCGGCCGTGACCGCCCATTGGCCGTCGGTGCCGCGTTCCAGCGTCCGCGAGTTGCCTTTCTGCGCGACGACCACCTTCACCACGTTGGACGACGCGAAGCGCAGGTCGCGCAACTGCGCGGCCGTCTCGGGCAGTTGCAGCATGTCGGTCAGCCGCACCGTGTAAACGCCCGGTTCGTCGAGGCGGCGGACGAAGACGTGCTCTTCCCCGGACCGCGCGCCGAACTGGAACTGGAACGGCGCGTTCGTCCCGCGCGAGAAACCGTAGCTCCGGAACGGCTTCTCCAGCCCGTAGCGCCCGTAATCGGCCACCACGTCGTTGGGGAAATCCGTGATCACCGACGCCGCGAGCTGCGAGAAGAAGAAGCCCATCAGTTCCGGATCGGCCGGGGTCTTGATCGGGGCGACGATGTTCCAGTTGGTGCCGCTGCGCTCGAGCACGGCCTTCTCCGCGCTGGTCGTGAACTCGATCCGGGTGGAATCGGCGAGCGGCGGGAGCAGCCGCCGGTCGCGGAAATCCGCCAACGGCCCGCGCAGCACGAACGCCGCCGCGGACGGGACGAGCACGACGTTCGTCCGGGACATCCGGCGCACGAAGACGCCGCCGGTCATGTTCGTCGGGGACCTTCCGAATTGGAGGTGCGCGACCGTGTCGGCCCCGCGTCCCACCACCAGCTCGGCCTCGGGCGGCTGCAAGCCGTAGAGCTCCGGGTCGGCGGCCGGCGAGTCGTTGACGAACTGCGCGACGCGCACGGTCTGGAGCGTGTGGAGGATCGCGTCCAGACGTTCTCCGTCGGCCCGGGCGGCGAGCGGCTTCACGAGACGCCAAGCGCCTGTCGCCGCGTCCTTCACCGCCTCGAAGGCGGTCTTGCCTCGCAGCTCCAGTCGGTCGGGAGCCGTGTCGCCCAGGTCGAAGAGCCCGCGGTCGCGCCACGCGGCGGCCGTCTCGGGCAACGCGCCGAGGAACTTCGCGTCCGCGGTGAAGACGCCGTCGTCGCCGACACGCTGGAAATAGAACTGCCCGCCCAGCGGCGCCAAGCCGCCCAGCCTGAGGATCACCGGACCGGCAGCCGCCTCGAGCTTCAGCGTGGTCGCCGAGGTATCCAGCCCGAAGGCCTTCGTCGCGTCGGCACCGGTCGCCGCCACCTGCGCCGCGGTGAGCCAGCCGGACGGCTTGAGCCTGCCGACCGCGGCCGCGAACGCTTCGACCGCGGTGCCTTGCGCCGCGTAGGGCACCGGCAGCCGCATCGTCCAGCCGCGTCCCGTCCGCTCGACGCGCACGACCTCGTTGCTGCGGATCAGCTCGATCGCGGAGACCTGGTCGGGCACGACCGGCGTGAACGACGTGGCTTGGCTGCCGTCGGCGGTGCGGACCGCGACGCCGCGACCGCGCGGACCGGACACGAAGAGGTAGCCGCCGAGACCGAGCGCGGCGAGCACGAGCACCAAGGTGACGCGCGGGTTCATGCTTTGGGGGACGAGGGCGCGCCGGACCGGAGCGGCCTCCGATGGCGGGTTCTCAGCGCGTGCTTTGCTTCCGGGTCCATCGGTCTTGGGTCGAGGTTCAAGAACGGCGGCGGGCCCACACGATGACGCCGAGCAGCAGCACCGACCCGGGCAGGCCGGCGAGCAGGATCCATCGCAGGCGGGACAGCGTGCTCTCCGACAGGTTGAGCCGCCATTCGCGGAGCGGTTTCGGGCCGATCGCCAATGACTGGGGGCGATCGAGCAGCCAAGCGACGCACAGCGAGGCGAAGTCGCGGTTGCTGCCCTGGGCGAGCGTCTGGTTGCCGAAAAGGACCGAGTCGCCGATGACGATCAGGCGGGTCGCGCCGCGGCCGGCCGCGACGCCGGACACGCCGCCGCGCTCGGCAGCGACCACGATCGGCACGGCGAGGTCCTTCCGGTCACGGGCCGGATCGAAGGCGGCGTTGCCGTTCCTGAAACTCGACCGGGTGAGGCCGCGGTCGCTGGTGGACACCAGCACGTCGGCCTTCGGGGCTTCCGCCGGCAACGATCCGGGCGGCATCGGGCTGACGACGCGCGGCATCGGGAAATACAGGAACCCCTCGTCGCGGCGGATCGGCGTCATCAGCGGATGCGACCCGAAGCTCTGCGCGAGGGAGATCACGTCGAGGCCGGTGCGGACCAGGTCGCGGTCGCTCTCCCCGGCGAACATCTGGGGGCACGCGACCGACCAGCGGGCGAGCAGGTCTTCCAGCCCGGTCTTCGTCCCGACGGCGTAGGGATTCAGCGTGACCAGCAGGCGTCCGCCGCGCCGGAGGTACGCCTCGATGCGCGCCAGCTCCGCCGGGAGGAAAGGTGCCATCGGGCCGGCGATGACCAGCAGACGCGTCTCGGCGGGCAGGTCGTTGGTCGCGAGGTTCAACTTCTCGAGACGCAGGTTCTTCTCGCCGGTGAGGAGCCGCCCGAACTCCGCGTGCCCCATCTGGGCGTCCTCGCTGTCGAGCGCATGCTCGCCGTGCCCGGTGAGGTACGCCGCGCGGACCTCCGTGGCGTCCATCAAGGCCGCGATAGCCGATGTGAAACGCTGCTCGCCGGTGAACGCCGAACGGCGGATCTCCGTGTCCTGGCCTTCCATCCGCGCGCGCACATCGCCGTCGTTGTAGATCGAGAGCTCGCCGTCGGTGACGACCTGCGTGCGGCCGTTGGCCTCGAAGACGACGAGCTCGCCGGCCTTCGCACCGAGCTTGTGCTCGAGCTTCTTCATCGTGGCGAGGCCGGGGTTGGCCTCGGGGTCGACCGTCTGGACGGAGATGCGCGGCGAGCGGGAACGGTATTCCCGCAGCAGCGCGTCGACGTGCGGGAACAACCCGGGCCGGGCCCGGAAGAGGACCGTGACCTTCACGTCGTTCGTGAGGGCGGACAGCACTTGGACGGTGAGCGGCGAGAGCTGCGGGCGGTCGCCGGCCGTGAGGTCCACGCGCCAGACCTTGCGGGTCGCGGCGAGGTAATTGGCCATCACCACGATCGCGAGCAGCGCGAGGGAAGCGGTCGCGACGCTCGCCGCGGAGCGGGACCGGCGGCCCGGGACGAAGCTGGGGTGGTCGGCGTTCATCTCACTTCCACTTCCGGGACTCGACCACGCGGGTCGTGAGGAACAGGAACAACACCGTGCCGCTCACGTAGAAGACCACGTGCCGCGAATCCACCACGCCGCGCGCGAAATCGCCCATGTGCCTCATCATCGAGATATGGTCGGCCACGCGACCGAAGACATCGCCGTCGGCCGCCGACGCTTCCGGTCGCAGGCTCACGACCCACAGCCCGACGCCCATCAGGAAGCTGAGCATCGCCGCGATGATCTGGCTGCGCGTGAGCGCCGAAGCGAGGCATCCCATCGACAACAGGAGCGAACCCATCAGCGTCAGCCCGAGGAAGGCGCCGAAAGTCGCCCGCGGTTCCAGGAAGGCGGGTTCTTTCGTGACCTGGCGCAGCACCGCGAGCACCGCCAGCAACGGCGACCACGTGAGCAGGAAGAACAGCAGCGCGCCGGTGAACTTCGCGAGCACGACCTGGAGGTCCCCGACGGGCGTCGTCATGAGCGCCTCGTACGTCCCTGTCGCCTTCTCGGCCGCGAAGCTGCGCATCGTGATGACCGGCGTGACCGGCAACAGGATCAACCAGAAATAGGCGCTCTGGTAGAACATCTCCACCACCGGCCGGTCGTCCGCCCCTCCGTTCAGCTTGCCGATGATATCGGTCAGCGAATAGCCGGTGAGCAGCAGCACGACGGCCACGACGACGAAACCCGTCAGCGAGTTGAACGCGCCGCCCAGTTCGCGGCGGACCAGGGCAAGGTAGACGTTCAAAGGAGACCTCCCTGGCGACGGCCGCCCTCATCACGCACCACGCACCACGCACCGCGCGGCCTCGGTGAAGCGTGAGGCGTGAGGCGCGGCCAAGAAACGCCAGTCATCATCGGCGAAGGGGCCGTCTTCACGCGTCCTCCTTCCGGACCTTCGTCAGGTGGACGAAGATGTCCTCCAGCGAATGCTTGCTCCGGGTGAGCTCGCGCAGCGTCCAGCCGTTGGCCCGCACCAGCTCGGACACCACGACGCGCAGGTCCTGGCCGTCCTTCGAGGTCAACGCGAGCCGCGTGTACTCGCCCTCCGCCGCCGAAAGGTCCATCCGCTCGATGTCCGGCACGTCGCGGAACGCTTCGCGCACCGCGGCCGGCGTCGCCGCGATCTCGGCCACGACCTGGCCGTCCAAGCTCAGGTGGCGCTCCAGGTTCTGCGGCGTGTCGGCGGCGAGGATACGCCCGCGGTTCATGATCAGCACCCGCGAGCAGGTCATCTCGACCTCGCTCAGGATGTGCGTGGAGAGCAGGACCGTGTGGCGTTCGCCCAGCTGCTTGATCAAGGTGCGGACCGCGCGGATCTGGTGGGGATCGAGGCCGATGGTCGGCTCGTCCAGGATGATGAGGTCCGGCTCGTGCACCAAGGCGTCGGCGAGCCCGACGCGCTGGCGGAAGCCTTTCGAGAGCTGGCCGATGATGCGTTTCTGGACGTCCTTCAGGCCGCATTGCTGGAGCACGGTGTCCACCCGTTCCCGGCTGCGCCGCCAGCCGAGGCCTTTCAACCGCGCGCGGAACTTCAGGAACTCCCGCACCCGCATGTCGAGATGGATGGGGTTGTTCTCCGGCATGTAGCCGATCCGCCGTCGCACCTCGTCCGCCTCGTGGAAGACATCGAAGCCCGCCACCCGCGCCGTGCCGCTCGTCGCCGGCATGAAGCTGGCGAGGATGCGCATCGTGGTCGATTTGCCCGCGCCGTTCGGTCCGAGGAACCCGACGACCTCGCCGCGACCGACCGAGAACGACAGGCCGTCCACGGCCGTGCGGCCAGGATAGCGTTTCGTGAGGTCGCGGACCTCGATCATGGGGACATCATCCATCGGGACCGGGAGGCAACCTAGCGGCCTGCCTCGGAAGATGTCGAACCGGGAAACCGAAGGAAAGTTGCGGGGCAAGAGACGCGGACGCCACTTCCGCATTTCGGCATTGCGTCGCGCGTCGCCTGTGAGTTCATCCGCGTCCTTGAAAGCGAAGCTCAAAGCCATCGAAGGTTCCGTCGTCGCGCCGCAGGGTTTCCGGGCGTCCGGCGTCTTCTGCGACATCAAGCGGCTCGGCACCGGCAAGGGTTCCGACAAAGGCCAGAAGCGCGACCTCACGCTCATCGTGTCCGACGTGCCGTGCTCGGTCGCGGGCATGTTCACCACGAACCAGGTCTGCGCCGCGCCGGTGAAGGTCTGCGTCTCCCGCGTCGCCAAGGGCATCGCCCAGGCCGTGGTCGTGAACTCCGGCAACGCCAACGCCTGCACCGGCAAGCAGGGCATGAAGGACGCCCTCGCGATGGTGCGCCTCACCGAGAAGGCGCTCGGGCTGAAGGACGGCTACGCGCTCGTCGGGTCCACCGGCCGCATCGGCGTGGCGCTGCCCTTCGACAACGTGAAAGCGGGCATCGCCGCCGCCGCGCCGCTGCTCGGCCGCTCGGCCGGGCACGCCGCGCACTCCGTCGAGGCCATCATGACCAGCGACACCCGGCCGAAACAGGTCGCGGTCGAGCTCAAGCTCGGCGGCAAGACGGTCCGCATCGGCGGCATGTGCAAGGGCGCGGGCATGATCCAGCCGGGCATGAGCGCGACCGGAGCGCGACCGGCCGCGCTGCCCCAAGGCCTGCACGCCACGATGCTCGGCTTCGTCACCACCGATGCGGCGGTCGACGCCAAGGCTCTCCAGGCCGCGTTGCGCGAGACGGTCGCGCACAGCTTCAACCGCATCACCGTCGACGGCGACATGAGCACGAACGACACCGTGCTCGTGCTCGCGAACGGCCTCGCCGGCAACGCGAAGATCACGTCGGCCAAGCACAAGGATTTCGCCGCGTTCGCCGCGGCGCTCCAGCACGTCTGCCTCGAGCTCGCCAAGATGATCGTCCGCGACGGCGAGGGCGTCCACCGCGTGGTGACCGTCCGCGTGGCCGGCGCCAAGTCCATCACCGATGCCGATGCCGCGGCCCGGGCCGTGGCGAACAGCTCGCTCGTGAAGACGAGCTGGCACGGCGGCGACCCCAACTGGGGCCGGATCATCGACGCCATCGGCTACAGCGCGGCGACGGTCGTGGAGAGCAAGGTGGACATCGGCTACAGCGCTCCCGGATCGCGCAAGGTCCTGTGGAGCCTCAAGCGCGGCCAGCCGACGAAGGCGACCTTCAAGCAGCTTTGCGCCGCGGCCGCGCCGAAGGAGTTCGACCTCCATATCCGGCTCAACCTCGGCAAGGGCGAGGCGCTCATGTACGCCGCCGATCTCACCGAACACTACGTCGAGTTCAACAAAGGCGACGTGACCGACCCGACGACGCTGGGAGGCTAGCCGGGAACGCCCGCTTTCTCGTAGACGACGGGAAGCGGGACGCTGAAGCCCAGCGAATCCAAGGTCAGCACATCCTCGGGCGACCTGAGGACCCCCGGGGACCAGTCGTTGGACCGCCGATAGACGGTCGCTTCACGTCGGTCTTGGGCGACGAGGACGTACTCTTGGAGGGACTCGACCTGGATGTAGCTCCACAGTTTTTCCCGCCGGTCGATCCGCTCGGTGGACGGGGAAAGCACCTCGACCAGCACTTGCGGGTGACGTTTGAAATGACGGTCGATGTCCTGCGGTGCGCAGGTGACGAGCAGGTCCGGGTAGTAGAAGATGTCCTCGTCCCGCAGTTGCAGGCGCAGCTTCATGTCGCTCGCGAAGACGCGGCAGCGTCCGCCGCGGAGATGACCGTGCAGGGCGGCGAACAGGTTCCCCACGATCATCCCATGCTCCTCGCTGCCGCCGGCCATGGCGTAGACATCGCCGCCGGTGTATTCGTGGCGGACCTCGGCCAGATCTTCACCCGCCAAGTAGTCGTCGACTCCAATCCAGGTCGGTTCCGGCTTCGCCATCATGGGCGGACCTTATCGGAGGCATCTTCCGTGACAAGCTGTCCGCTCGCGGCTGGACACCAGGCCCCGCTCTGCAGCATCTCATCGTCATGACCCGCGACGAAGCCATCGCGAAGCTCGCAGGATTGGTCGGCCAAGACCTGCGTCCGCTCGCGGACATCTACCGCGTCACCGTCTGGAAGAACGGGAAGAAGAACAAAGGCTGGGCGGGCGACGTCGTCGAACGGTTCCTCGGGCTGCCGGCGAACTCGGTCCAGGGGCCGGACTTCGGCGACTGGGAGCTGAAGGTGGTCTCGCTGCGCAAGGTCGGCGGACGGTGGCAGCCGAAGGAGACGATGGCCGTCACGATGATCGACGCCGACAACGTGGCGGCTACCTCGTTCGAGCACAGCCATCTGCTCGACAAGCTGCGCAGCCTCGTCATCTGCGGCCGCGAGTTCGCGGGCGAGCAGGACGACCACGCCGCGTTCGTGAAGGCCGCGTCCTTCGACCTCGGCGACGGAGCGCTGTTCCGTCAGGTGCAAGACGACTACGAGACCATCCGAGCCCGGATCCGCGACGGCGGCCTGAGATCGGTCACGGGCGCGACCGGTCTGCTCGTGCAGGCGCGCACGAAAGGCCCCGGCCACGGGAGCACCAGCCGGGCGTTCTACGCGAGGACCTCGCTGGTGGCTCGACTGTTGGGCCTGAAGAGCTGAAGCTAAAGGTCCAAGGTTGCCGACGCGATCTACTCCTGCCGCCCGGCCTTCGCGATGGGTGCCAGAAGAACGTCTTGGCTGGTCTCGTCGGGCGGCAGATGCTAGGTACAGAACGTCATGCGACACTTCGAAGCTCTCACGCTGCACCGCTTCCGCCGCCTCAGCGGCGTGGCGCTGGAGGGCTTCGGGGCATTCAACCTCTTGGTCGGTCCGAACAACTCCGGGAAAACGAGCGTCTTGGAAGCTCTCGCGCTTGCCTGTGCGCCACTGGATTTGGCCAATTGGATAGAGGTCGCTTGGGAACGGGAGATCAAATCTGCCCGGACTCCAGTAGCAGAAAGCCTAAAGTGGCTTTTTCCTCAGATGGGTGACGGGATTGCCGGGAGACTCTTGGCCGCGAAGGTCGAGATCAAGTCGCGAGGAACCCTCCCGTATCAACGATTTGGAGCATCGTATGAAGAGTTTTTCCAGTTCAAGGCCGACAACGACGGGGGGCAACCGAACAAGGGCGTCCGGTTCCACTTGGAGTCGTTGGATTGGCCTCCACCTCCGCCCCCCAAAGTGCCTGGGAAAATCTTTATGGCAGTGGACAAAGGCACCAGAGATTTCGAGTTCGGATATTTCGAGGACCCGAAGTTTGACGATTACTATTCTGGTCCGACCATGCCTCATTCGTTTGTGAGCACTGTCTCCCACCGAACGAAACACGAACCTCTACGGCAGCTTTCGGACGCGATTGAAGCAGGTAGAAAGAATGATATCGAAACTGCACTCCGCAGATTCGACCCGAGCGTCAAGAGCCTTGAAATCGTATCACCCAGGGGTCAGAGCCCGGTGGTGAAAGTCTCCCACGAGTGCCTAGGATTGGTTCCCTTGTCCGCTGAGGGTGACGGGATGCGGCGATTTTTGACGGTAGCCGCGGCGGCGATCTCAGCGAAAGGGGGAGTGTTGTTGATCGACGAGATTGAGACAGCTCTCCACACATCGGCATTGGCCGAGGCGTTTCGTTACCTTGTGGCGATCTGCCGCGAACACGAAGTCCAACTTTTTGCCACCACGCATAGTTTGGAGGCGATTGACGCGATGCTTGCCGGTGCTGGAGAGGCAGTTAGTGATCTAGTCGTTTTCCGACTCCCGGGTGCTGGCACCGGGACGCCAGTCAAGCGGTTTGCCGGAGAACTGGCCCGTAACATCCGATCCGAGCACGGCTCGGATCTCCGCTGAGTATGCCAGTCCAGCGTTGCTTGATCGCCGCGGAAGGGCCTCATGATGTCGAGTTCATCGCGCGGTTACTGACGAACTTGGGGTTCGATAGGGTGACGAAGCTCGGTAAACTTCCGCCCGACTGGCAGACTACGCTTGTTCCAAGAGGGTTTCCCCATGCGAACCAAAATTTGAACGCACGGCACCCGGTCCCGCTCTTTTTGGCGGACGCCGAAGGAACAATGGTGACACTCAGAAATGCGGTCGGTGTCGACAACATTTCTAGGAGCCTCCAAGAGGACATCGCTGTGGTTCATCAACCATTTGATGCTGTTGCGGCAATCTTGGATGCCGATTCTGTAGAGACTCCATGTCAACGCCTCGCTGGTCTGGCAGCAAGCGCCTGCACCCACGGATTGGAGTTTCCGGGCATTCCAGGACTCGTGACGGTTGGCCCTCCAAGGACAGGTGTATTCATCATGCCTGATAATGCATCACAAGGCACGTTGGAGGATCTATTGCTTGAATGCGCGGCTGTATCCTATCCAACGCTGCTTTCGGCTGGTAAAAATTTTGCGAATGCTGTCACGAATTCGGCTGACCTTTCGCCTGATGACTCCAAGGAGATGCGAAAACCTGCAGGACACAAGAAGGTGATCACTGGAACGATTGGCTCGGTACTTAGGCCGGGGCGCGCAATCCAAAACTCCATCCAGGACAATCGCTGGGTGGATCCCTCCACCATCGAGTTGCCCCGAGTTCAGGCTATCCTCCACTTCTTGGCGGAGCTCTTGGACAAACCATCTCCAGCAATCCGAGATACTCGGACTCCTTTAGCGTAATCCTGTGCAAGACCTCATCGCCAAGGCCGCCACGTTGTTGGAGGCGCTGCCCTACATCCAGAAGTTCGCCGGCACGACGTTCGTCGTGAAATACGGCGGTTCGTTCATGGATTCACCCGATCCCGCGGTCCGCGAAGGCGTCGCGCGCGACGTCGTCTTCCTCGAAGCGGTCGAGGTCAACCCGGTGGTCGTCCACGGCGGCGGCAAGGCCATCACGAGGGCGATGGAGGCGGCCGGATTGAAGGCCAGCTTCATCCAGGGCCAGCGCGTGACCGACGAGGCGACCGTGGCCGTGGTCGAGCAGGTGCTGTCGCGCGAGATCAACCCCGAGGTCGTCGCGACCATCAACCAGCTCGGCGGCGTGGCGAAGGGCTTCGCCGGCTCGGACATCTTCACCTGCCGCAAGCTGTGGCTCACCGGTCCGGATGGCGCGAAGATCGACATCGGGTTCGTCGGCGAGGTCACCGCGGTCGACACCGCGCCGCTGCTCGATTGCATCGCGCGCGGTTTCACGCCGGTGATCAGCCCCACCGCGCGCGGCGAGGACGGCAAGATCTACAACTGCAACGCCGACGTCGCGGCCGCTATGGCTGCCATCGCGCTCAAGGCGAAGCGGCTCGTCTTCATGAGCGATGTGCCCGGCCTCATGCGCGACCCCAAGGACCCGTCGACCGTGATCGCCCATCTCCAGACCAGCGAGGTCCCGGGATTGAAGGCAGCGGGCATCGTGGACAAAGGCATGATCCCGAAGGTGGACAGCGCGGTCGCCGCGCTGAAGGCAGGAGTGGACAAGGTGTCTTTCGTGGACGGCCGCACGCCGCACTCGGTCCTGCTCGAGATCTTCACCGATGCCGGCGTGGGGACGGAAGTCGTGCTGTGAGCGCGTCATCGACGAAGGTCGTCATCCACACCGACGGCGGCTGCCAGGGGAATCCCGGTGTCGGCGCGTGGGCGTGGGTCATCGAGCACGGCGAGCAGATGTGGGAGCTGTCCGGCGGCGTGCCGGCGACGACCAACAACCGCATGGAGCTCCAGGCCGCGATCCAAGCGCTGAAGTCGCTGAACCAGCCGTGCGACATCGAGTTCCACACCGATTCCAACTACCTGCGCCAAGGCATCATGACCTGGGTGGCCGGATGGAAGCGCAACGGCTGGCGCACGACCGACAAGAAGCCGGTGAAGAACCAGGACCAATGGCAGGAGCTCGACGTGCTGGCTGCGAAGCACCGCATCACCTGGAAATGGCTGAAAGGCCACGCCGGCCATGCGTTGAACGAGCGTTGCGACCAGCTCGCGGGCAAGGCGATGGCGGACGTGCGGAAGAAGTTCTCGCCCGCCGAGCTCCGCGCGGCGCTGGCGGACTTCACGGCGGCCGAGACTGGCCCGGTAAAGGTGTTGCTGTAGGCGAAGGCATCAGTTCTCAAACAAGTCGTAAGACTCCCTGATCAGCGCTGAAAGCGCGTTCCAGTGATGCTTGGGGCGTAGCGAGATTGGCGAGCACAGCCCCAGGTGGACGGTCGAGGTCGGTGGTGAGGGCCGGAGGCCCGAAGCAAGGCGCCAAGCTTCGTGATGGGCTCGCGCTTACAGCGCTCCGATGTGCCTTGGAGCATTTCCCGGGGCTTCTCCCCGGGCACCACTCGGACGGGCTTTCAGCCCACAGACCGACCGTCTGGAGACGGGGAGGCAATTTCCTTCCACGCCCTGCCGCAAAAACGCTTTGCATGCCGCGCCGCTTTTTGCGGCGATGTGTCCGCATCTGATGAGAGAACTGGTCCCCGCCCCGCCGCCCATCGTCCACAACCAGTTCGCGGAGGTCCGCGAGCTGTTCAACCGCTTCGTCGTGCCCAGCTACGGGCGCTTCGAGCTCGTGCTCAGCCACGGCGCGGGCAGCTATGTCTGGGATGTCGCCGGGAAGCGCTACCTCGACCTCGGCGGCGGCATCGCTGTCTGCGCGCTCGGCCACTCCAACCCCGAGATCACCGAGGCGCTCGTCGAGCAGTCGCGCAAGCTCGTCCACGTCTCGAACCTCTACTTCCAGGAACCGCAGGGACGCCTCGCGCAACGGCTCGTCGGCCATCTCGCGCCCGGCAAGGTCTTCTTCTGCAACTCCGGCGCCGAGGCCAACGAAGGATTGTACAAGCTCGCCCGGAAGTTCGGCCACGACGAGGGCCGCTTCGAGGTGATCACCGCGGTGGATTCGTTCCACGGACGGACGCTCGCCGGCATCGCCGCCACCGGCCAAGAGAAGGTGAAGAAGGGCTTCGAGCCTGCCGTCCCGGGCTTCCGCCACGTGCCCTTCAACGATCTCGACGCGATGCGCGAGGCGTTGTCGCCGTCGACCGCGGCGATCCTCGTGGAAGGCATCCAAGGCGAAGGCGGTGTCACGCCCGCGACCGCCGAGTACCTGCTCGGGCTGCGCCGTCTGTGCGACGAGAAGCGGATCCTGCTGCTCGTCGACGCCGTGCAGTGCGGACATTTCCGCACCGGCCGTTTCCAGAGCTTCCAGCGCGTCCTCGAAGGCATACCGGGCGCGGAGAAGTTCCTTCCGGACGGCATCTCGATGGCGAAATCGCTCGGCGGCGGGTTCCCGATCGCGGCGTTCTGGGTTCGCGAGGAAGCCCACGGCGTGACGCTGTGCGACGCTCTCGGCGCGGGTTCCCACGGCACTACTTTCGGCGGCACGCCGCTCGGTTGCGCGGTCGCGCTGAAGGTCCTCGACGTGATCGAGCGCGACCGGTTGGCCGACCACGTCCGGACCACCGGCGACCTCTTGAAGGCTCGCATCGCGAAGCTCTCGGAGGATCATCCCGGCGTCGTGAAGAGTTCGCGCGGGCTCGGCTTCATGCTCGGCATCGAGCTCCAGGACCGGGCGCAGATCCGCGGTTTCTCCGGCTCCGACAAGCCGGCCAGCATGCAGCTCGTCAACCGGCTCCATGAGGCCGGCGTCCTGACCATCCCGAGCGGCAACCAGATCGTCCGGCTTCTGCCTGCCCTCAACCTGCCCCGCTCTCATGCCGAAGAGGGCATGGACGTCATCGAGGGGGTCGTGAAGTCGCTCGCATGAGGGTCCAAACCCGATCGGGTGGCGACCCCCGTCCCGCTGGACAGCCCTCCGGATCCGCCGCGCATCGGGCATCTCCCGACCGGCGACCACGGCGCTTGGCGCCACGATCGGCGCCCAAAACGGGTCGGATTTGCGTTTGACCCGGCCCAACAAAACGTTAACCTCTCTATCTTCTGTAACACGCTTAAGATTATGTCCGAAACCGCTCCAGCCGCAGTCAAGAAGCCCAGCCGCAACGAAGAGCTGAAGACCGCCATCCCGACGCTCGCGGGCAATCTCGCCGCGACGTTGAACGATCCGGCGGCGCTCTGCTTCTCGGCCGACGACGAGCAGTTCATGAAGTTCCACGGCATCTACCAGCAGGACGACCGCGACCTGCGGAAGGCCGGCAAGCATTACATCTGGATGATCCGCGGGCGCATCCCCGGCGGTGTGCTCAGCTCGAAGCAGTACCTGGTCTACGACCGTCTCGCGACGACCTACGGCAACCAGACGCTGCGCATCACCTCGCGCCAGAGCTTCCAGTTCCACGGCGTGGTGAAGTCGGGGCTCGGGCCGCTGATGAAACAGCTCAACGAGGCGATGATGGACACGCTCGCCGCGTGCGGCGACGTGAACCGCAACGTCATGGCCCCGCCCGCGCCGGCCCGCAACGGGCTCCAGGCCGATGTGCTCGCCGATGCCCACCGCATCTCGCTGGCGCTGATGCCGAAGACCAAGGCGTACCACTCGATCTGGGTCGAAGGCGTCCAGCTCGACCTGAGCGCGCCGGAGAACAAGGATTTCGTCGACCCGCTCTACGGCCAGACCTACCTGCCGCGGAAGTTCAAGACGGCCTTGGCCATCCAACCGGTGAACGATGTCGACATCTTCACCAACTGCCTCGGCTACATCGCGATCGAGGAAGGCGGCAAGCTGACCGGCTACAACATGACGGTCGGCGGCGGTCTCGGTCGCAGCCACGGCAACGAGGAGACCTATCCGCGCATCGCGGACGTCATCGGGTTCCTCACGCCGGACCAGCTCATCGAGGTCTCGCAGAACGTGCTGAAGATCCATCGTGACTTCGGCGACCGCACCAACCGCAAGCACGCGCGCCTGAAGTACGTCCTCGAGGAGAAGGGCGCCGCATGGTTCCGCGAGGAACTCGAGACCCGCCTCGGCTACCGCCTTCCGGACGCCAAGCCCTACCGCTTCGAGAAGCAGGGCGACCACTTCGGATGGGACACCGCTGCGGACGGCACCAAGTTCCTCGGCCTCTACGTCGAGGCAGGCCGCGTCAAGGACCAGGACGGTTACCGCCTGAAGGCCGCGCTCGCGACCATCGCGCAGCGTTTCGGTCCCGAGTTCCGCCTCACGCCGTCGCAGAACGTCATCATCGCCGATATCGCCGCGGCCGACCAGGCCGCCATCACGCAGGTCCTCGCCGACCACGGCATCCCGGTCGCCGGCCAGGCCACCGCGATCCGGCGCGCCTCGATGGCGTGCCCTTCGATGCCCACCTGCGGCCTCGGCCTCGCCGAGAGCGAGCGCTATCTGCCGACCTTGATGACCAACATCGAGGGCCTGCTGGCCGAGGTCGGTCTCGCCGACGAGGAGATCATCATCCGCATGACCGGTTGCCCGAACGGCTGCGCCCGGCCGTACATGGCAGAGATCGGTCTGGTCGGGAAAGGCCCCGGCCGCTACCAGCTCTACCTCGGCGGCAACGAGGCCTGCACGCGTCTCAACCGGCTCCACAAGGACGTCGTCAAAGACCCGGAGATCGTGGAGGAGCTGCGGCCGCTGCTCACCCGTTTCGCGAAGGAACGCCTCGGCGGCGAGCGTTTCGGCGATTGGGTCGCCCGGGCCGTCTGGACCACCGCGACCGCCGCAGCGAACTGATCCGGACAAAGCAAGAGGACCGGCCGAGATGGCCGGTCCTCGTCCTGTTCTACCGATGCCCGGATCAACCGTTCAACGCCTCATAGACCTTGCCGACCATCTTCTCGTCGGGCGACAGGGTCTTGCTGCCCGGACGCCAGTTGGCCGGGCACGCCTCGGCCGGATGGTCGATGAGGTAGGTGTTCGCCTCGACCTTGCGGAGCAGTTCCGCGGCGTTGCGGCCCACGTTGTAGAAGTTGATCTCCGACGACACGAGCACGCCGGACGGGTTGATGATGAAGGTGCCGCGCAGGGCGAGGCCGCTCTTCTCGTCGAGCACGCCGAGCGTCCGCGACAACGCGCCCGTCGGGTCCGCCGCCAGCGTGTACTGCACCGCGGCCAGCAAGCGCTCCGAGTTGCGCCACGCGAGATGGGCGTATTTCGTGTCGGTGGAGACGCCGGCGACGGTCGCGCCGAGCTTCGCGAGCGCGGCATGCTGGTCGGCCAGGTCGGCCAGTTCGGTCGGGCAGACGAAGGTGAAATCGGCCGGATAGAAGACGAGCACGGTCCACTTGCCGGCGGCCTTCTGTTCGGCGAGCGAAAGCTTGCCGAACTGGCCGGAAGCCGGTTCATACGTCTCGAGGTCGAAGTCGGGCACCGATTGGCCCACACGGATGGTGTTCATTTCGTTCATGGTCTTGTTCGTGAGATCAGTTCGCCGGGCCCCCGCGATGCGGGCACCCCTCGCAGCTTAGCGCCGAGGAACGGGGAGTTAAGCGCATTTCCGGCCGCCGGCAAATCGTCCGTCGGGCCGCATCGGCGCACGTCCGTCCGTCCACGCCGCGATTCCTGCCTCGTCCTCCGGACCTCGACCCTCGTCCTTTTCCCATGACCCACGACCAGATCCTCCAAGCCAACGCCGAGCTGACGCCCAAGTCCGCGCTCGACGTCGTCCGCTGGGCCATCGCCCGCGCCGGCGGCCGCGCCGTCATCTCGACCAACTTCCGCCCTTACGAAGCGGTCCTCCTGCACCTCGTCACGCAGGTCCAGCCGGACATCCCGGTGCTCTGGGTGGACCACGGCTACAACCGTCCGGCGACCTACAAGCACGCCGAGCAGTTGCGCTCCCGGCTCAAGCTGGACATCCGGCCCTACCTGCCCCGCCTGACCGCGGCGCACTACGACGCGGTCCACGGCGGCATGCCCGAGCCGACGCCCGAGAACGAGGAGCGGATCAAGGCCTTCAGCACCGTGATGAAGCTGGAGCCCTTCCAGCGCGGCATGAAGGAGCTCGCGCCGACCGTCTGGCTCACCGCGCTCCGCAAGGTGCAGAACCCGAACCGCGCCGGCCTCGACATCGTGTCGCCCGACGGGAACTTCAACTCGCTCAAGGTCAGCCCTGTCTTCCACTGGTCCGATGCCGAGATGGAGGCCTACCTCAAGCAGCACGACCTCCCGAACGAATGGGACTACTTCGACCCCGCCAAGGCCGACGAGAAACGCGAGTGCGGCCTGCACGCGGCCTGGGGCGGCAAGGCCGTCGCCAATGCCTGAAACACGGATCGCACGGATTCTCACGGAACACTGAAGATGGCGGAACTGCTCCATCGCGAAGAAACGCACCGGCTGATCGGCCTGTGCATGGAAGTCCACAGTGTGCTGGGCAAGGGCCACGATGAGATCATCTACAAGGACGCCCTCGTGGTCGAATTGGGCCGTGCAGCGATCCCGTTCAGCCGAGAGAAACGATTCGACGTCACCTACAAAGGTGTGCACTTGGCCCATCCGTACTACGCCGACTTCGTCATCTGGGACAAGATCGTCTTCGAGGCCAAGGCCATCGAGAAACTGGTCGATGCCCATGTAAAACAGGTGTTGAACTACTTGGCCGCATCCAAGCTCCGGGTCGGCCTCTTGGTGAATTTCGGAGCCGACTCCTTGGAATGGAGACGCGTCGTCCTCTGACGGCACGGGTCCGTGCCCATCCGTGAAATCCGTGTCTACATGAGCAGCTACCACCTCGACCATCTCCAGTATCTCGAGACCGAAGCCATCCACATCATGCGCGAGGTGGCGGCCGAGTTCGAGCGGCCCGTCCTCCTGTTCTCCGGCGGCAAGGATTCCATCTGCCTGCTCCGGCTCGCCGAGAAGGCCTTCCGCCCGTCGGACCTGCCGATGCCGTTCCTCAACGTCGAGACCGGCCACGAGTTCCCCGAGCTCATCGAGTTCCGCGACCGCCGCGCCAAGGAGCTCGGAGCGAAGCTCATCGTCCGGACCGTCGACCAGGCCATCGCCGACGGCACCGCCATGCCCGCCCCCGGCGAGGTCAGCCGCAACAAGCTGCAGATCCCCGTGCTGCTCGGCGCCATCGAGGAGTTCCGTTTCGACTGCGCCATCGGCGGCGCGCGGCGCGACGAGGAGAAGGCCCGCGCCAAGGAGCGCTTCTTCAGCTTCCGCGACGGCTTCGGCCAGTGGGACCCCAAGAACCAGCGCCCCGAGATCTGGAACCTCTACAACGCCCGGGTGAACCCCGGCGAGAACATGCGCGTGTTCCCGCTCTCCAACTGGACCGAGATGGACGTCTGGGAATACATCAAGCAGGAGAAGCTGGAGGTCCCGAACATCTATTTCAGCCACACCCGCGAATGCTTCCGCCGCGGCGGACAATGGCTGCCCGTCCCGACCCCGCACACCGATGCCACCCGACCCGATCCGTACGAAGGCGCCCGGCCGCGACCGAACGAGAAGCGCGCGACGATGGTCGTCCGCGTCCGCACCATCGCCGACATGATCAGCACCGGCATGATCGAGTCGCCCGCCGTCAACGTGGACGACATCATCGGCGAGGTCTCCGCCGCGCGTGTCACCGAGCGCGGCACCCGCGCCGACGACAAGGCCAGCGAGGCGGCCATGGAAGACCGGAAGAAGGCCGGCTATTTCTGAGCCGACGGCCCGGTTGCCTTTCTCCGAGCCGACGTCATACACTCTTGCCAGATGAGCAACACACTCAGCGTGCGGCTGCCGGAAGACCTGTCCGTCTGGCTGAAGGAGACGGCGGAGCGCACCGGCCGGACCCAGGGCGAGATCGTGCGCCTCCAACTGGAGAAGGCGCGGACGACTTCCGGGGAAAAGCCGTGGATGGCGTTGGCGGGCAAGGCCAAGGGATTGCCGCGCGACTTGTCCATGCGGGAAGGCTTCGGCAAGCGATGAACGCCATCGCCGACACCGGATTCCTCGTCGCGTTCCTGAATTCCCGCGACGAGCACCATGGATGGGCCGTCGGGCTGGCGCGACAGGTGGCGGAACCGTTGCTGACCTGCGAGGCGGTGTTGACCGAGGCCGCCTACCTGCTCGACAATCCGCCTTTGGTCATGGAGGCGTTGGCCAGCGGCCTGGTGGAGGTGGAGTTCAACCTGGCCGCCAATCGCGCGCACCTCGAAGACCTCGCGGGGCGCTTCGCCGACCAGCGTCCCGATCTCTGCGACCTCTGCGTCGTGCGGATGAGCGAGTTGTTCCCGGCACACCACGTCATCACCACGGATCGTCGCGACTTCGCCGTCTATCGCCGCAACAAACGCGACACGATCCCGACCATCTTCCCGCCCGAGAAATGAAGCTTAAACGCCACGAGCACAGCAAAGCCGCGATGGAAGACTGGAAGAAGGCGGGATATTACTGAATCATGACTCCTGAGTGGACAATCTTGTGGTCAGTAGTCGCTGGAGGCATCGGAGCCTACTTCGTGACGTATCTCCGACAAAAGGCCCAAAACCTTGCGACAAAGGAAGACATCGAAGAAATCACGGAAGCTCAGGAGGCGATAAAGACCGAGTTGGCGACACGGAGTCACTTCAGCCGCCTCCGTTACGAGCGTGAGATTGAGATTTACAAGGAAGTCTGGCGAAAGCTTTCCGTTTTCTACTTCGAGAGCGACAGACAACACATGGGCGGGCCAAGCTTGGACGAATACAGCAGTGCTCGGAGGGAGCTCGGACTTGTCATTCGGGACAATCGACCATTCTACCCCAACGAGGTTCGGAAGGAGCTCATAATATTTCAAAGATTCGTTGAAGACTTGCACCATATTCGTGTGGGAAGGCAAATGAATGAAGAAATCGGGAGGCAGCTAATGAAAATGCCCGAACAGGTTAAATCTCAACTGACAAAGGTCGAAGAGGCCATTCGAAACCGTCTCGATAAATTCGACGGGGCTTGAACAGCATCAGTATGTCCACCGTTTCCCACCCCATCGACTCCTCCGCTATAAAACCTGCGGCTCCGTGGACGACGGCAAATCCATTTTCATCGGCCGACAGGCTTGAGATTCCGTTCAACCAAGCGCAACCTCCATCCCGTGATCGAACCCGAGGACATCGTTTCGGGCGAATGGGCCGACTGGTATCGGCTCACACCGCTGGAGCGTCTGCGCGAGACGGAGAAGCTGTGGGCGCACTACCTGTCGATCGGAGGTTCGCTTGATCCCGAACCCGATACGCAAAGTCCTTTCCACGATGCGGGCGCACGGAGTTCGATCCCTGCTGATGGGCGGTCAGGCCTGCGTGTTATACGGCGCGGCCCAGTTTAGCCGCGACGTGGACCTCGCCATCTTGGCGGACGCGGAGAATCTCGCACGGCTCCAATCGGCTTTGGATGGACTCAAAGCAACGGTCGTCGCGGTCCCTCGCTTTGAAGCTCGCCACTTGGAACGCGGTCACGCGGTCCATTTTCGTTGCCATCATCCCGAGGCTTCCGGATTGCGGGTGGACGTGATGTCCAAGATGCGCGGCGTGGATGCGTTCGATGCCGTTTGGGAGCGTCGCACCACGGTGGCGGACGAGACGGGCTGCGAATGGGATCTGCTTTCATTGCCTGACTTGGTCCAGGCCAAGAAGACGCAACGCGACAAGGATTGGCCGATGATCCGCGCGTTGGTAGAAGCCCACTATTTTTCCAACCGGGCCGATGCGTCTCCCGAGGCCGTCGCGTTTTGGCTCCGCGAAGTTCGGACGCCCGATCTCCTGGTGGAAGTCGCCGCCACGCACCGCGACTTGGCTTCCCGGTCCGCATCGGGACGCCCAGCCATTCGCGCAGCGTTGGAAAACAACTTCGCGGAGGTTGCCAGGCTGCTGACTGAAGAAGAGCACCGCGAACGGATCGCGGACCAGGCCTATTGGAAACCGTTGAAAGCTGAACTCGAACAGATGCGCCACGCCCGCTCGGGTGGCGACGACGCCTAGCCCATCCCCATCTCAATTTCTGACCATGTCCGCCAATCACCCCATCGAGCTCCTCCGCTTCAACACCTGCGGCAGCGTGGACGACGGCAAGTCCACGCTCATCGGCCGGCTGCTCTACGACTCCAAGAACCTGATGGAGGACCAGCTCGAGGCGCTGGAGCGTTCCGCAGACATCACCGGCGGCGGCCAGATCAACCTCGCGAACCTCACCGACGGCCTGCGCGCCGAGCGGGAGCAGGGCATCACCATCGATGTCGCCTACCGCTACTTCGCCACGCCGCGGCGCAAGTTCATCGTCGCCGACACCCCGGGGCACGTGCAGTACACGCGCAACATGGTGACCGGCGCCTCGACTGCCAACCTCTCCATCGTGCTCGTCGACGCCCGCCAAGGCGTCATCGAACAGTCGCGCCGCCACACCTACATCGCGTCGCTGCTGCGCATCCCGCATCTCGTCATCGCGGTGAACAAGATGGACCTCGTGGACTGGAGCCACGAGCGCTTCCTCGAGATCCGGGACGCCTTCGAGTCGTTCCTCCCGCGGCTCGACATGAAGGACGTGAAGTTCATCCCCATGAGCGCGCTCAACGGCGACAACGTGGTGGATCCGTCCAAGCACACGCCGTGGTACGTCGGACCCACGCTGCTCGGTCATCTGGAGGACGTCCATATCGCCAGCGACTGGAACCTCTCCGGCTTCCGCCTGCCCGTGCAGTGGGTCAACCGCCCGAACAACCCGCGCGATCCTGCCCTGCACGATTTCCGCGGACTGAGCGGCCAGATCGCCGGCGGCATCGTGAAGGTCGGCCAGAAGGTCATGGTCCTGCCCAGCGGTCTGAAGAGCACCGTGAAGGAGATCTGGACCTACTCCGGCAAGCTCCAAGAAGCCTTCTGCCCGCAATCGGTCACCCTCGTGCTCGCCGACGACCTCGACATTAGCCGCGGCGACATGGTCGTGGGCCTCGACACGCTGCCCGGCGCCGGCACGGATCTCCATGCGCGTGTCGCCTGGATGCATCCCCGCCCGCTCCAGCGCGGCAAGAAGTACCTGCTCAAGCACACCACGCAGACCGTGCAATCCGTGGTCACCGCGCTGGAGAACCGCATCGACATCCACACCTACGAGCCGCAACCGGAGCCCGCAGAACTGGCGATGAACGACATCGGCGAGATCCGCCTGAAGGTGGCCAAGCCACTGGTGTTCGACGGCTACGCGACCAACCGCCTGACCGGTTCCTTCGTCCTGATCGAGCCCGGCACCAACGCGACCGTCGCCGCCGGCATGCTCCAACCGCCGCTCGAAGCGGTGAGACCCGAGTACAACGACTTCGCGATCTGAGGCGGAAGCGCCGCCGGGGATCCGCTCGACTTATGGGCCTGCCCGCCTTCGAGCTGCCGCTCTGGTTCCACTTCGCCGCGACGTTCGTGTTCGCGGTGACCGGAGCCATCGCCGCCTTGCGCCGGAACTACGACATCGTCGGGGTCTTCTGCCTCGCGCTGGTCACGGGGCTCGGCGGCGGACTATTGCGCGACGGGCTCTTCCTCCAGGACGGCCCGCCACTGCTCCTGCGCGATTGGCGCTATCTGCCGACGGTCGCGGCCGCGTGCGCGTTCGGCTGGTGGTCCGGCCGGCTGCACGAACGCCTCGGGCTCGCCTTCGACGTGCTGGACGCGCTCGGGCTCGCCGCGTACGGGGTCATCGGCTCGCAGCTCTCGTTGCAGGCCGGGCTCAGCGCGCCGGCGGCCGTGCTGGTCGGCGTGGTCAACGCCGCAGGCGGCGGGCTGTTGCGCGACGTCATCGTGCGAGAGGAGCCGTTGATCTTCCGGGCCGGCCAGTTCTACGCGCTGGCGGCCACGGCGGGCTGCACGGTGTTCGTCACGTTGGTTGCGAAGCTCGGCATTTCGGCGCCGGTGGCCGGCACGTTGTCGGTCGTGGGCACGTTCCTGTTCCGCGTCGCCGCGATCCAGTACGACTGGCGCACCTCGCCGCTCCGGCACGGGCGTTAGCGCGGCCCGGGCGGCGGAGCGGATGACCGGTGCCGCGGCCGAGACCAGGTCACGCCATCGCGCGGGCGATGCTGTTCCACCACGCGTCGTGCAGCTCCGCGACGGGCGAAGCGAATTCGCCGGCCACCGTCTTCACCGACAACGTGTCGCCGCCGACCTTGCCGATGACCACCGCGGGCACGCCGAGGATCCCGGCCTGCTTCACCACCCGACCGGCATCGGACGCCGCGACGGAGATGACGATGCGGTTCTGCGTCTCGCCGAACAACAGCGCGTCGAGACGTGTGGACGTCCCGGCGGTGGCCGCGGTGAGGTCGATGCTCGCGCCGAGGAACTGGAAGGTGTCCTTCGCGATCTGGTTGCTGAAGCAGCTCTCGGCGATGGCCACGGCCAGGCCGCCGTCGCTGCAATCGTGCGCGCTCTTCACCACACCTTCGCGGATCAGGCCGATCAAGGTCGTGTGCAGCACCTGCGCCGCTTCCAGGTCCACTCGCGGCGGGAGGCCGGTCTTGAGACCATGGACGGTCTTCAAGCAGGCGCTGCCGCCGAGACCTTGGAGCGGGTCCGCGGTGTCGACCGGCGCGCCAAGCAGGATGATGGCGTCGCCCTCGGTCTTGAACCACTGGGTCGTGATGTGCTCCGCCTTGGCGATGAGGCCGACGACCGCGACGGTCGGCGTCGGGTCGATGGAGCCGAGCGCGCCGCGCTGGTTGTAGAGCGAGACGTTGCCGCCGGTGACCGGGGCGTTGAAGGCGCGGCAACCTTCGGCCAGGCCGCGGACGGATTCCTTGAGCTGCCAGAAGATCTCCGGGTTGTGCGGGTTGCCGAAGTTGAGGTTGTCGGTCGAACCGAGCGGCAGCGCCCCGGTGCAGGCGAGGTTGCGGCAGGCCTCGGTGATGGCGGCTTTCCCGCCCTCGTAGGGGTCGAGGTAGACGTAGCCGCCGTTGCAGTCGACGGTGAACGCCACGAACTTCTCGGGCACCGGGCGGTCACCGACCTTGGCGGCCAGCTCGGCGCTCATCACGGGGAGCGAATCAGCCTTGATCCGGATGACAGCGGCATCGCTGCCGGGGCACACGACCGAGCCGTCGCGGACCATGTGGTCGTACTGGCGGTAGACCCAGTTCTTCGAAGCGACCGTGTGGTTGGCGAGCAGGCGCTTGAGGTCGCCGGGGGCGTCCTTCGTGTCGGCGATGCCGTCCAAGCGGAACGCACGTACATCGGCCATGTAGGCGGCCTCCTTCGATTCGCGGAAATAGATCGGCGCCTCGTCGGCGAGCTTCTTGGCCGGGACGTCCACGACCACCGTGCCGCCGTGGCGGACGACCATGCGGCCGGTGTCGGTCACGACGCCGATCTCGGCCCACGGGAGGTCCCACTTGTCGAAGATGCGCTTCACCGCCTCCTCCTGGCCTTTGTGGACGACGATCAACATGCGCTCCTGGGATTCGGAGAGCATGATCTCGTAGCTGGTCATGTTCGGCGCGCGCTGCGGGACCTTGTCGAGCTCGATCTCGATGCCGGTGCTCGCGCGGGCCGCGGTCTCGCAGGTGGAGCAGGTGAGGCCGGCCGCGCCCATGTCCTGCATGCCGGCGACGACACCGGTGGCGAGCAGCTCGAGGCAGGCCTCGCAGACGAGCTTCTCCATGAACGGGTCGCCGACCTGGACGGCGCCGCGCTGCTGCTCGGCGGATTCGTCGGTCAGGTCCTGCGAGGCGAAGGCCGCGCCGGCGAGACCGTCCCGGCCGGTGGCCGGCCCGACGTAGAAGACGGGGTTGCCGATGCCGTGGGCGGCGCCGCGGGTGATCTGCTCATGGCGCAGGACGCCGAGTGCGAAGGCGTTCACCAGCGGGTTGCCCTCGTAGCTCTTGTCGAAGGAGACTTCGCCCGCGATAGTGGGGATGCCGAAGCAGTTGCCGTAATGCGCGATGCCGTTCACCACGCCGGAGAAGAGTCGGCGCACCTCGGGGTTCGACAGCTCGCCGAAGCGCAACGAGTTCAGCGCCGCGACCGGGCGCGCGCCCATGGTGAAGATGTCGCGGATGATCCCGCCCACGCCCGTTGCCGCGCCCTGGAACGGCTCCACGGCGCTGGGATGGTTGTGCGACTCGATCTTGAAGGCGATGGCGATGCCGTCGCCGACGTCGATGATCCCCGCGTTCTCCTCGCCTGCGCCGACGAGGATGTCGGCGCCCTTGGTGGGGAACGTCTTCAGCACCGGCCGCGTGTTCTTGTAGGAGCAGTGCTCCGACCACATGACCGAGAAGATGCCCAGCTCGGTGTACGTCGGCACGCGGCCGAGGATCTCGAGGACTTTCTGATACTCGTCGGAAGTCAGGTTGTGCTTCGCGACGAGTTCCGGGGTGATCGCAGGTTCGCTCATCAAAAAATGGACCCGGCGCGCGGCCGGGACGTGTGGGCCGACATTACGGGATCGGACCGCACCGACAAGCGTTTCGCTCAGCGGCGGATCACGTCATCGAGGAAGCCGCGGCGTGCGGTGCGATTGGAAGTGGCGGTCAGTAGAGGCGAGAAAGCGCGTGCGGGAACGGGGGATGGATCGGTGAAGCCAGTCGCGGACCTTTTTTGTATCGCGTGGTAGGGCAAAGCTCCTGCTGAGCCCCTGCGAGTTGACGGGCCACCCTTTGCTCAGCGGCTCGGCAGGAGCCTCGCCCTACCAGCGTCTTCGTTCTTCCTCG
>JBBRQL010000015.1:0-37999 GCA_038226425.1 Verrucomicrobiota bacterium | reverse complement strand
GGAGGATCTTCTCGAGGTCGCCGTCGACCATGTAGCCGCCGGCCTTGGTGTTCGACTGGAAGACGAGCGGCTCGACCATCAGCGGCATGCCGAGGCGGTCGCAGTCGGGCTTGATCCGGAGGATGTTCTGGACGCACTGGTCCATGACCTCGGGCTCGCCCGGGATGCGGAACAGGTTGACGACGACGCAGGTCGCGTCGAGGCGGAGCGCCTGCTCGACCGGGGAATCGATCATGCGGCTGAAGAGCGTGCGCGGGAGCTGGCTGCCGTAGACGTTGGCGACGTCGGTGCGGAGCACGAGCGAGGGCTTCTCGCGGCCGGGGATGGACTGGAGATAGTGGGCCTGGCCGATGGTGAGCTGGATGGCGTCGGGCGCGGCGGAGACGACCGTCCTCACGGCCTGGCCCATGTCCTCGATTCCCTGGAGGAAACCGCGTTCGTTGAAGAAACCGTGGTCGATGGCGACGTCGAAGCAGCGGGCGGACTTGGCGTTGAAGAGCCGGTTCAGGCGATAGGATTTCATCGGTACGGGGAGACTGCCGGTCGGTCGCCGAGGATTGCCAACGAGAAAAATCGTCGGCCGGGTCGTCCCGGCTCAGAGCAGGCGCAGCCGGAAGTAGCGCATCGAGTCCACCGCGGCCGGCTCGAAGCTCTGCAGGCCGGACGTGAGACTGCGCGCCGGACCCGCCGCCGCGACCGTGGTGAACGGACCGTCGGCCTTGGGCGCGGATTCGAGCTGGGCTTTCGCACCGGGCTTGCCGAGCCAGCGGAGGCGGATCCCGCCGGCCGGACCGCGGCTCGCCACGAACGTCACCGGTGCGTCGTCCGGCGGCTCGGCCAGGAAGCGCGCGAGGTTCGTCATGCCGTCGCCGTCGGGATCCCCGCCGGGTCCGTCCGGGCCGAGCGCCGACCTCGGGTCCAGGCCGTGCAGCCATTCCCATCCGTCGGGCAGGCCGTCGCCGTCGGTGTCGTGGTCGCGCGGCGAGGTGCCGAGGACGGCTTCCATGTCGTCGCCGAGGCCGTCGCCGTCGGAATCCTCCGACCCGGGCGCGGCGCGGCGGAACTCGGTCGCGTCGAACACCTCGCCGGCGGTCCCGATGGCGAGCACGCGCATCGTGTCGCCGTGGAGCCGGACCTCGGTGAGATGATGGCGCGAGGCGAAGTAGGCGCTGTTGGTGTCGGTCTGCGCCAACGGGTACAGCCCGATGCCGCCGCCGCCGGTGACGAAGACGCGGGTCGGGCCGATCGGGCGGAAACGTTCGTAATCGTGGTCGTGCCCGGTGAAGACGGCCTGGACGCCGTGCTTCGCCGCGATGGGCATCAGCAGGTCGGCCAGCTCGTTCATGTCGCGGAGGCCGTTGAAGTTGAAATCGTCCGGGCGGTGCAATCCCGAGCTCATCAGCGGATGGTGGAGCAGGATGAAGCGCCACGGCTTCTTCGTGGCCGCCAGGTCCCGCTCGAGCCAGAGGACCTGCGGTGACCCGGGCTTGGGCTGATATTGGGCGAGGAAGGGGCAGAAGAACACCGCGAAGTGCGCGTCGCCCGCGTCGAACGAGTAGTAGAGGTCCGGCTGGGTGCGGTCCGCGATATGGTCGGCGACCGGGACGTCGTTGGTCGGCGGGCGCAGCGCGGCTCTCATCGGCTCCGTGCCGGCGAGGATGTCGTGGTTGCCCCAGGTGAAGTAGAACGGCGTCGAACGCAGGAGCCGCCGGTACACGCTAAGGCACCGGGTGTCCGCGTACGGGAAGGTGAACTGCGGGTACACCACGTCGCCGAGATGGAGGGACAGGTCCGGACGGCGAAGTTCCATCTGCCGCGCGATGGCGAACTGGGCCGCGCTGCCGGCCCCGGAATCGCCGATGAGCACGATCCGCAGGTCGCCCTCCGCCGGGAGCGTGCGGACCTCGGTCACCGGCGAGACCACCTCGCGGCCGCCGTCCTCGGCCACCACGCGGTAGTAGTTCGGCGTGCCCGGCACGAGTCCGCTGATGCGGACGACTTGTCCGGTCGCCGGGGCACCGGCGCGGACGACGGAGCCCAACGCCGGCGTGGGACCGAACTCGACGCGGCCGGAGGCGGCGACCGGCGTCCGCCACACGACATCGGCGCTGCGGGACCCCACGTTGAGCACCATCGGCCCGCGTGCGAAATCCGCGAGCAGCTCGGGCACCAGAGCGATGGCAGCGCCCGGCGCGCCGGAACTGTGGACCTGGATGGCGAGCACGTTGGTGCCCGCGACGAGCTGGGTGGTGGCGAAGCTGATGTCGAAGTCCTCCGCCCCGCCAGGAGCGCGGAAGTCCGCGAGGCGGTCGAAGGGAACGTGTCCCGAGGGGCCGTTCGCCACGTTGCGGCGCAGAACTTCGCGGCCGTTGAGGAACGCCACGAAGCCGCCTTGCCAATCCAACCGCAGCGTCAGCCAGCGGACCTGCGCCGGCGCGGCCACGACGAACTGCCGGCGGAAATAGGCGGAGACGAAGAAGCCGGGCACGTCGTTGAGCAGCGTGTTCTCCCCATGGATCGTCCGTCCGAACCCGGACCCGCCCCGGAGCCATCCGCCATCGTCGAAGCCGGGCTCACGCCAAGCGGTCGCCGGCACCGAGGGTTCGATGATGCCGGGCACGAACCGCCATTCATCGCCGACCCCGACCCACGCGATGTCGTCCGCCGCGGCGGACCGGGCGCACCAAAGCCAGAGCAAGCAGAGCAGGGCGGGGCAACGGCGTGACATGGCTGTGTCATACGGGAACGCGGCCCATCATGCAAACAGCGGCCTGTGGCGGGGCGCGATCAGAAGTGACGGTCACTGCAACCGGCGCAGAGACGCACCTGCTCAGTAGAGGGAACCGACCGGAGAGAGAATCTGGAAAACAGGAAAAGCGGGGCTTTATCGGCTCCGTCCCTGTTTTCCTGTTTTCCAGATCGATCTCTTCCCAGCCCCTCAAATGCCGACCGCCACTTCTGATCGCACCCCCTGTGGCGGGGCGCGATGGAAGGCCGGCGTGTCGGGTAAGGGGCTGCGGCGGCGGATCGCAGATCCGCGGTACAAGAGTGCCATCCGCTTTTTTGAAACGTTGGATCTTGGGAGCCGGAAAAAAAGGGACGGCGGCGCAAAAGCTCCGGTTTTTCTGCTTTCCTGTTTTCCAGATTCTCTCTTCTGACGGTGTTTTCCGCAGAACAAGCGCAGTGTCCGATCCCGTGCCCGCCCCTTCTGGGGGCGCTTTCTGCCCGATCGCCGTTCGACAAACCCGCGAGCCGCGGCCTACGCTTTCCATCCGTGACGCTCAAACTCACCAGCGCTCTCGGGATCTTCTTGCTCATCGGCTTCGCCTGGATCTGTTCGGAGAACCGTGGACGGTTCCCGTGGCGGCCCGTGGTCTGGGGCGTGGCGCTCCAGTTCGGCTTCGGCGCCTTCATCCTTCACACGGCTCTCGGAGCCCGGGTCTTCGGCGGGTGCCAGGCGGCGATCAACAAGTTCATCGGCTTCGCCAACGAGGGGAACCAGCTGGTGTTCGGTCCGCTCGCGAAGGGGGACCTGCTCTCGAAGGCCTTCGGTCCGGGCAACGCCCTGCTGCTCGCGATCGTCGTCACCGGCACGGTCATCCTCATCAGCTCGGTCTCGTCGCTGCTCTACCACTACAACATCCTCCAGGTGATCGTGCGCGCGATGGCGTGGGTGATGCGCCGCATCATGGGCACCAGCGGCAGCGAGACCTTGAGCGCCGCGGCCAACATGTTCATGGGCCAGACCGAGGCACCGCTGGTGATCAAGCCCTATCTGGCGCGCATGACCCGCAGCGAGCTGAACTGCATGATGGTGGGCGGCTTCGCAACCATCGCCGGCGGCGTGATGGCCGTGTACTCCGGCGTGCTCAAGATCCCGGCCGGACACCTCCTCACCGCCAGCGTGATGAGCGCCCCGGCCGCGTTGCTCATCGCCAAGGTCATGGTGCCCGAGACCGAGGTGAGCGAGACGGCCGCCGGCGCCGACGCCAAGGTCGAGCGCGAGACCATCAACGGCATCGACGCCATCTGCGCCGGTGCCAGCGACGGCATGAAGCTCGCCATCAACGTCGCCGCGATGCTCATCGCCTTCACCTCCATCGTCGCGGCAGCGAACTGGATGCTCGGTTGGCTCTTCGCCCATGTCGGGTGGCACAACCCGCAACCGCTACAGACGGTCCTCGGCTACGCCAACGCCCCGTTCGCTTGGGCCATGGGCATCCCGCCCAAGGATTGCGTCGCCATCGGCCAGATCCTCGGCGAACGCATCGTGCTCAACGAGTTCATCGGCTTCCTCAGCCTCTCCTCGCAGAAGGCCGCGCTCGACCCGCGCAGCTATGTGCTGACGACCTATGCGCTGTGCGGTTTCGCGAACCTCGCCAGCGTCGCCATCCAGATCGGCGGCATCGGCGCGCTGGTGCCGGCCCGTCGCGGCGACCTTGCCACCCTCGGCATGAAGGCCATGGTCGGCGGCCTGCTCGCCAGCTACATGACCGCATGCGTCTGCGGCGTGCTGCTCTGACCCGTCGGTCCATCCCGCCGGTCCGTGCGATCAGAGAACGGTCCGCGAGCAAAGTGATGTGAGGCCCTCGATGAGGAGTCCGCGGGCGTTTCCTCCGCGGATCGGGTCGCCCGGTCAACGGTACCCGGTATCCTCGGGGTCTTTCTGGTCGAGGGTGCCCGCGTCGGCTGTCGGGTAGATCTTCACCACGTCCTTCCGGATCTGGACCAACTTGTAGCCGTTCGATGCGAGCAGCTCGTTCACGCTCATGCGCACCGCTGCACCGGGCGGAACCGCGGCGTTGCGGCCGACCGCCGTGCTCACCATGACCTTGGAGCCATCGATGCCCGGTGCGTAGTAGATGGTGAACGGCGCCGTGGGATCCATCCGGGTGTAGATGAACGCGATGGTCATCACATGGTCCAACGTGAGGGTGGCCTTGGAAGGCCACTGCGGGCCGCGGAAAGAAGATTGCACCGTTTCAATCGCTCCGCGGACGCGAAGCCACAGGCCCGGTGCCGGTCCGGCTGTCACGCCGATCGTGTGCTTGCCCCATCGCGCCGGGCCGACGTCCAGATATGAGGGACGAAACGGATCGAGCGTCCCGATCCTCGGCAGCACCGACTGATATCCGAACGACGCCGATAGCGACAATGGAGGTTCCGCGGCCGATGCCTTCAAGAATTCGTCCGGCGACTGCGACGATGACGGTCCGGTGCTTACGGGCGTGGCCGCCGGCCGCTCCCGCTTGCGGAGGGTCGGAGACCGCACGGCGCGCTCTGTCTGCCACCAACCCACGCCGCCGCCGATGCCGATGACCACGACGAAGCTGATGCAGACTGTGGCGAACCGAAGCGATGGCGAGAAGCGGGACATGGCGAACTGGAACCAGGCCGGGTCCGGTCTATCCCAAACGGGGCACGGTAAAGACCCGGCCACGTGCCCTGCGTTCAAAGCCGGGTCGCGGCGGCTGCGGGATGATCCTGCCAGCGGACCTTGTCGGACCGACGCGGTGTGGAGGCCGTGCGCTTCAGGCTATTGCGTCTCGCCCTTGGTGACGCGGAGGAAGACTTCTTCCAGACCGATCTCGTCCTCGCGGAACTCCATCACCCGGACACCGGCGTTCACCAACGTCTCCGGGATGTAGCTCGGGTCACCGGCCGGATCGGCGAGCACCACCTTCAGGCGGTCCTCGCCGCTCTCGACGCTCGCGGTCTCCGGTCGGGCCGCCAACAGGTCGCGGGCGGCCGCGAGCGGCCCGTTCACGCGGACCCAGAAGGCGCGGACGTCCGCGAGCTGCATCTGCGCGCCTTTGATCGGACCGCTGTAGATCAGCTTGCCGCGCTCGATGATGCAGCACCGGTTGCAGAGCGACTGCAGCTCCGAGAGGATGTGCGAGGAGATGATGATGGTCTTGCCCATCCGCTGGAGCTCCTGGAGGACGGCCATCATCTCGATGCGCGCGCGCGGATCGAGGCCCGAGGCGGGTTCGTCGAGCAAGAGCAGCTGCGGGTCGTGGATGAGCACGCGGGCGAGGCCCAGCCGCTGTTGCATCCCGCGGCTGAGAGCACCGATCAGCGCACCTTTCTTCTCGGACAGACCGACCAGCTCGAGCACATCGGCCACGGTCTTCTCGCGCTGCGAGGACGGGATCTTGTAGCAGGCCCCGAAGAAATCGAGGTACTCGGTCACCTCCATGTCCTTGTACACGCCGAAGAAGTCCGGCATGTAGCCGATCAGGTGGCGGACCCGGTCGGCGTCGCGCACCACGTCGTGGCCGAGCACCTCGGCGCGTCCGCTGGACGGCGTGAGGAAGGTGGCGAGGATGCGCAGCGTCGTCGTCTTGCCCGCGCCGTTCGAGCCGATGAACCCGAAGAGGTCGCCGCGGTTGACGGTGAGGTTCAGCGAGCTGAGCGCGGCCATGTCGCCGTAGACGCGGCTGAGGTCGGTCGTGCGGACGGCGGGGAGCTCGGTAGGCTTGGAGGTGGATGGGAGCTCGGGAGGCATGGGGATGGCGAGGTGCGGGGTCCGGATGAGGGGTGGGCGGGTCAGTGGCCCGCCGGGATGACCAGGCGGAGAAGCGTGCCCTTCTGGCCGCGTTTCGGCGCGAACTTGCTGAGGGGCGGCACGACCGAGGCGTCGGGCATCCACGCGAGCACGATGGTGTCGCCGCGGCGCGCGAGCGGCGCGAGGTCGAACCCGGGCGGCCAGACGAAATCGCGGGCATCGCCGTTGTCGAGCGCGAGCAGCGACGGGAAGGAGGCCGCCACCGCGCTGCCGGCCCAGTCGTCGATGTGCGTCTTCTCGTTGCCGCCGAACATCTCGCCGCGCCGCGCCACGGCGTTCTGGAACTCCGCGTTGTGCTCGGCGACGTACGGTTCCAGCGACGTCGCGCCCTTGCCATCCATCTCCAGATCCACGGACGCGCCAGGATCGATGCCGCCGAACTTCTGGACCGGTCCGCCGGACGGCACGACCCAGACCTGGCTGATCTTCGACGCGGTCCGGTTGGCCACGGTGACCGTCGTGTGGCGGGTGTCGCTGCCGCGCACGGCCGTCAGAGGCGCGTCGCCCGAATCCTGCCAATCGGCGATGTTGAGCTGGCTGGTCCACACCGGCACGAAGACCTCGGCCTCGAAGCCCGCCGGTTTCGCGGTGACGGCGACCTTTCCTTCGCCGTTGCCGTTGCCCCATAGGCCCTGGAACTCCGCGCGGAAAGTCGCGTGGGCCACGTCGGTGCCGACCTTGTAGGTGTCGTTCCGCGGCGAGTAGATGCTCGCGAAGGTCCGGCCGCGCAGCGCGGCGCGCGTGCCGTCGCCCTGGGGCAGGACGTCGACGATGTGCAGCTCGTTCCACTCCGTCTGGCCGGCGCGGAGCTTGAAGCCGATGAAGTAGATCAGCAGGGAGAAGAGCGCGACGTAGGCGGGGAAGGTGATCCACGTGAGCATCGGCCGGTCGATCTTCTTCAGCCACCACCGGTCGATCGGACCGATGACCGCGAGGTACACCACGAGCAGCAGGAGGAGGAGACCGATCGGGAGCTTCCGGACCTGGCGCGTCTCGATCATCGAGCCGAACACGCCGTCCATGCTGCGCCCGCCGTAGGTCGAAAAATCGCTCCCCCGAAGGAAAGTGCCGGGGACGTCGCAGATCCGCGCCCACAGCCACGGACGCAGCTTCCAGGACTTGACCGGTTCGCGCTCGGGGTTGAACGCGAGCAGCGTCACCTGGCCCCTGCCGCGTGCTCCGGTCACGACCAACGGGCGCGCGCCGGCCTGGAGCGCCACCTGGCCGTCCTTCGGCGTCAGGTCGAGCAGGGCTTGGTCGGCCGCGTTGAAGGAGGCGTCCACCGCGAGCTGGGCGTAAGGACTGCCGGGGTCGGCGACGTTCTGGGCGTTCTTCCGCGGGCTGCGGACCTGGGCTTTTCCTCGGAGCAGCGGCGGCGCGTAGCCGTTCTGCACCGGGAAGTCGCCGGATGTCACCCAGGTGTGCAGTTGGCCGCCGATGGCCCGGCTGGAGCCGCTCGCGACGCGGGCGGGCAACAGGTCCTTGAGCCACGTCGCCGCTTCGACGTCGGCGGTCTGGTCGATGGCGACGATGAGGTGTCCGCCGCCGTGCAGCCACGAGACGAGGGCGTCGACCTGTGGTTCCTTCAGCGCGAGCGCCTTCGCGGAGTTGAGGTAGAAGGCGTTGAGCCCTTCCAAGGCGATCGGGTTGTCCGGCAGGTGATCGGATTCCATCCGCGCCGCCACCGGCTGCCATTCTGGTCGGCCCTGCTTGTCGCCCGGGAACGAGGGCATCCCCGCGAACGCACCGGGCAGCGCGCCGAGCAGCGTCGTCTCCCATTGCACGACGTTGAGGCGGAGCCCGGTGCGCTCGTCGCGCAGCTTGCCGCCGCGGTCGAAGAGCCGGCCGTCGAGGACCAGGATGCCGGCGGAGGTGCAGAAGAACGGGACGACGATGCGTTTGCGGGTGTTGGTCGGCAGCTCGACGGGGATGCGCTGGACCTGGCTCCCGAATTGTCCCGCCGAGATCTCGATCACCGCGTCGAAGGTCGGTCCGTCGTTCAGCACCTCGACGGCGACCGGATACCAGCCGCCGGCGCGGACATGGCCGCCGCCCGCGTCACCGTAGCCGGCGAACACGTCGAATTGGATCTTGGCTTGCGCCAGCGGGGCGATCCACAACGACAGCCACAGGACCATCCAATGCGTGGGACCGGCGCGGGTCGGGCGTGTGAAGGTCATGGGGATGCGAAGCGGAGGGTTTGTACGCTGGTGACACGGGAGGGGCAAACCGGAACTGTCGACAACCGGGACTGTCGATGCGTGGCCCCCGGCTCGACTTCGCACGCGGGCCTCTGGTACGCAACGCGCCGCATGGGACCGGTCGAGAAATGCCTGCTGCTGCTCTCGCTGACGGTGGCGTTCGCGCCGTTGGCGCAGCGGCTCCGTGTGGCGGAGCCGATCGCGTTCGTCATCGGCGGGCTGCTGGTCAGCTTGATCCCGGGGTTCCCGGTGGTCCAACTGGACCCGGACCTGGTCTTCCTGCTGGTGATGCCGCCGCTGCTGTACGTGCAGGCGTTCTTCACGCCGTGGCGCGAGTTCAAAGCGAATCTCCGCCCGATCCTGCTGCTGGCGGTCGGGCTGGTGTTGTTCACCGCGACCGGGGTCGCGTGGTTCGTCCACTGGCTGGTGCCGACCATTCCGTGGGCGGCGACCTTCGCGCTCGGGGCCATCGTGTCGCCGCCGGATGCCGTGGCGGTCGCCGCGGTCGCGCGGCGTCTGCACCTGCCGAAACGTCTCGTGACCGTGCTGGAGGGCGAGAGCCTGGTGAACGACGCCACCGGCCTGGTCGTGCTGCGCTTCGCCTTGACCGCCCTCGCGGCCGGTTCGTTCTCGCTGCCCGCGGCGGCGGCCGAGCTGGTGAAGGTCGGTGCCGGAGGCGTGGCCGTCGGCTTGGCGACCGGCTGGGCCATGCTCCGGTTGAGGCGACTGCTCGACGACGACGCGTGGCAGGTGACCTTGTCGTTGCTCACGCCGTTCGCGGCCTACCTGCCCGCGGAGCGGTTGCATTGCTCGGGCGTGCTGGCGGTGGTGGCGTGCGGCATCCTGCTCGGGGCCAAGCTGCCGATGCAGCTCTCGTTCTCGGCGCGCATGCTCGGTGCGGCCACTTGGCGCATGGTGGAATTCTTGCTCAACGGCGTGGTTTTCGTGCTCATCGGCCTCCAGTTGCGGCTGGTGCTGTCCGGTCTGTCGGCGGATTACTCGTGGACCCAGCTCGCGGGCTGGGCCGTGGCCGTGAGCGCGTTGGTCATCGGGCTCCGGCCGCTCTGGGTGTTCCCGGTCACGCATATCACGCGGTGGATCGTCCCCGGGCTGAGCAAGTCCGACCCGGTCCCGCCTTGGCAGGCGATGGCCGTGCTGTCGTGGGCCGGCGTGCGCGGTGTGGTGTCGTTGGCGGCGGCGTTGGCGTTGCCGCGGGAGCTGCCGGACGGCACGGCCTTCCCGGGCCGCGAGCTGTTGGTCTTTCTCACCTTCGCGGTGATCTTGGCGACCTTGGTGCTCCAAGGCCTGAGTTTTCCATGGGTCGTGCGACGGCTCGGCGTGCGCGACACCGAAGATATCCGCGAATGCGAGCGGAAGGCGCGGCTTGCGCTCGCCCGGGCGGGTTTGGCTGAACTCGACCGGCAGGCGGGGCTCGGCGGCGCGCTGAACGCGAGGGCTGCCCGCGCCGTGCGCGACCACTACGAGGAGCGGTTGGCCGACGCGGACGACGCGGTCGCGGAGACGCTCGGCTGGAGTCCTCAGATGGAGCACAGCATCACGTGGCGGAGGCTGCGCCACGCCTCGATCCTCGCGGAGCGGGCCGAACTGGGACGCCTGCACGAACGCGACGAGATCCCGGCCGAACTCCTCCCCCACCTGGGACGCGAACTTGATCTCGAAGAAGCCCGTCTGGGGCGCTGAAGGCGCGGATCTGCCCCGTGTCGCGCCCCCGAAGCGACGGAGGTCTGTCCTGCGCCGCCCCGACTCCCGCAGCCCGGCAGCTTCGTGAGCCAGTTCGCAAGGCGAAGGAAGAGACAGATTCAGATTGAGCGGTGGCCATGGTGTTTCGTCCGGCGCGCGGACTGCAAACCGGTCGGCTCTGCCAACAATCCGGGAATTGGCCGGAAAAGCCGTGTTCCGGGCACAGGCTGATCTGGGTTTGTACGGGACGGAGGTCGGATAGGGCATCGGTCGCAGCCTGATGGCGCCGGGACACTCCTTTCTGGTGGTTGCGCTCGGACATGGACCTGGCCCGCGACGCGCGATCTTTTTCCGCGGCCAGGGCGAGAAGCTTTGCTGAGGTCGCAAGACTTCGAGCCCTTCAACGTTAGCGGCGGGGCCGGGGCACGGTCTTCAGTCTGAGGACTGCCGTCGCTGGCAGAAAGGGGCTGCGCCTAGCCTTCCAAAAGGCAAATACCCGTTGACTTTTGCTGTCGGCCTAATAGTCTCCGCATGTACGAAATCTCTAATCTCAAAAGACTTTACCATGAAGACGTTTGGCAGCTTCTCCCGGGTCGTCGGACTTTGCGCTTCCACCGCGCTTTTGTCCTCTGTCGCGCTCGGCGCTCCACAGACGGGCAGCGCTCAGGTCCGCTCCGTCAAGAACTCGGTCTGGATCGGTAGTGAATCCGCCAAGGTTGGTGATGTCGCCAAGCCGGGCTCGACGATCAAGACCGGCTCAGGATCAAGCGCTTCTCTCTATCTCGGGGTGAACGGCCCCGACGTGATGGTCAAGGCGGACAGCACGTTGGCGATCAACGAGTTGACTTTCGATGACGCCGGTGTCGAGACCGTCATCAACACCAAGCTCGGTCTATCCGAAGGTGAGATCCAAGGGCGGGTCAACAAGACTTCCTCTCAGTCCTCCTACGTGGTGACCACTCCGAAGACGACCGCGGCCATCCGGGGCACCGTCTACACGATCCGGGCCAACGGCGATGTCTATGTCTGGGAAGGCTGCGTCGACGTCGTCTCCGGTGGTTCCAGTTTCAATGTCTGCAAGGGCCAAGCGTTGACCTTCAGCCCTGGTGGTGTCGCCTCGGTCGGCGAAATTCCAGCTGGCGTCGTGAAACCTGCCTTCGCGATCTCGGTGCCGGGCCAACCTCCAGCCATCATCGCTCCGGTCATCTCGCCGATCAAAGGCAAGTGATATCGGTCGGGACCTGATTTCCCTTTCTAGACCCGAGACAACCTGAGTTGTCTCGGGTTTTTGTTTTTGTGGGCCGCCTCCGACAACTGTCCGAAGACCTCACGCCGTTCTGGGTCGCGACTATCGTGGCGGTCGCGGGTTGTCTGGTCGCCGCGGGTTCTTGGTGGGCGGAGCGTCAAGTGGGGCTGCTCTCAAGAAAGGAGACCGACGCCACCACGGTGTTCAGCACACGATGGTGGGCGGAGGCGGTCCACCGGCATGATCTGCTCCACGGGTTGGAGTTGACGCTCTTCGACTGGCGGGTCCGCCAAGCGGCGGATTCGGCCAACGCACTCTCACCGAAATTGCGATTGGTCCTCGCGGGCGATTCCACGATCCAGAGCCTCCGGCTGCGCTATCCCCTCGGCGAGGTGTTCGGGGTGACGTTTCCTCGCCAACTCTACGCACGGGTCTTGCGTGAACTCGGTGCCCAAGGGGCGAAGGTCGTGGCGTTCGACGTCCTCCTGTCCGACGACCGGCCGGATCACCCCGCGGTGTCGTTCCCGGGAAGCACGAACCGGGTGAGTTCGGACGGTTTTTTCGCCGATCAGATCGTGGCGCACGGCCGGGTCGTGCTGGGCACCTTGGCCGACGATCCGCCTACGCCGCGCTTCCGCAATGTCGCCTACGCGCTGGGAGGGGTCGATTCTCCCCGTGATGTCGACGGTTCGGCCCGCCGGGTGAGGGCGTTCGTCGATTGCCGCTACATCGGCGGCCAGGTGATCAACTACGCGACCAAGCGAGGGCTGTACGTGGAACTGGGTCCGACGAACTCCGTCCACTTGGTCGATCCGGCCGGAGAACGCAACCAGGTGCTTCCGGTCACACCGGACGGACAGGTCGAGCTGCCGATGGGCGGAGCCCGCATCACGGTGCCGGCGTTCGAGGATCGTCGCGTCTGGCACATGGGGATCGTGCTGGCGGCAGAGGAACTCGGTCTGGACCTCGCCTCCGCCAAGGTCGGTGCCCGGGAGATCGTCTTGACGGGCACCAACGGCATCCGGCGGGTGATCGCGACCGGCCCGGGCAACACGATGATGGTCGATTGGAGCGTCACGTCGTCGAGCGTGCCTGCCCAATCGATGGAGCACCTGCTGTACGAAGACAGGGTCCGGCAGTCGGGCCGTCGGACCAACCAAGCCGATCTTTACCAAGGAAAGCTGGTGGTCTTCGGATCGGTCGCGCCCGGCAGCAACCTGGCCGATATTGGGCCGACTCCTTTGGCTCCGAGCGATTTCTTGGTGTCGACCTATGTCAACGTCGCCAATTCGCTCTTGATGGACCGGATGGTCCATCGGTGGCCTCCTTGGGTTGAGTGGGGCCTGCAGCTGGTGCTTTCGCTGGTGGCGGCCGGATTGACGTGGCGACTCCGTCTGGTCGTCGCCGAACTCACGGTCTTGGCGATCGGATTGGCCTACCTTGGCGCGGCGATCGCGTGCTACGTCCGGTGGCGGTTGTGGCTTCCGATCGTGTGCCCGCTCGTCCTCGGGTTGGCGTTGAACCACGCGGCGATGCTCGTCTGGCGTGTCTTCTTCGAGCAGAAGGAACGGCAACGCGTCCGGTCGGTCTTCTCCCGGATCGTCGCGCCCGAAGTCGTGCAAGAGCTGCTCAAGGCCGACCACGTCGGCCTCGGCGGAGCCCGGCGCAAGCTCACCGTCTTCTTCGCGGACGTCCGCGGGTTCACCGAGATGACCGACCGCTACCAGGCCGCTGCGGAGGAACATGTGCGCCGCCAAGGGTTCGGCGAGGCCGAGACGGACCGATATTTCGAGCAGCAGGCGAGGGAAGTCCTCGACACGGTCAACCTTTACCTCGCGACGATCGCGGATGTCGTGAAAGCCCACAAGGGCACGCTCGACAAGTATATCGGTGATTGCGTGATGGCCTTCTGGGGCGCGCCCGCGTCGGATCCGCGGCACGCGGTCAACTGCGTGCTCGCGGCGATAGCGGCCCAACGGGCGGTACACCGGCTGAATGAGGACCGTGCCGCCGAGAACGCCCGGCGCGAAGAGGAGAACAAGGCGCGCGCCGCCACCGGGGGACCGCTCTTGCCGTTGCTTCAGCAGCTCTCGCTCGGCACCGGCATCAACACCGGCACGATGACCGTAGGTCTGATGGGCAGCGACGCCCACATCCTCAACTACACCGTCTTCGGCCGGGAGGTGAACCTGGCTTCCCGGCTGGAAGGCGTCTCCGGGCGGAGCCGGATCATCATCGGCCACGGAACCCACGAAGAACTTCTACGGCATGCGCCGGAGCTGGCCGCACTGTGCGTCGCCTTGGAGCCGGTCACGGTGAAAGGCTTCCGCGACACGGTCCGGGTCCACGAGGTGCCGTGGCGAGAGGCCGAGGCCTCCGCGGCAGGCATCGCGGGGCCTCTTCCTAGGACCGCCTGAAGGGTGTCAGCGGTTGTCGCCGTCCAAGAGCGAGCCGAGACCGCCCAACATGGAACCTTCCTCGCGTCCGCCGCGACCGGTGATCCGGGAGGCTTGGACGATGCGGTCCGCCATGCGGCTGAGCGGGAGCGATTGCAGCCAGACTCTTCCCGGACCGCGCAAGGTCGCGAAGAACAGGCCTTCGCCGCCGAAGAGCGCCGATTTGACGCCTCCGACGAACTTGATGTCGAAGTCCACGCCGCGCGTGAAACCGACGACGCAACCCGTGTCCACCCGTAACATCTCGCCCGGTGCGAGGTCGCGGCTGATCATGGTGCCGCCGGCGTGGATGAAGGCCCATCCGTCGCCCGTGAGACGTTGCATGATGAATCCTTCGCCACCGAAAAGGCCCGTGCCGATGCGTTTGTTGAACGCGATACCGACGCTCACGCCCTTGGCGGCGCAGAGGAACGAATCCTTCTGCGCGATGATCTCGCCCCCGAGCTCCGCGAGGTGGAGCGGCACGATCTTGCCCGGATAGGGCGCGCCGAAAGCAACCTTCGCCCGCCCGGCCTTCCGGTTCTGGAACACCGTCATGAAGAGTGATTCACCGGTGAGAAGCCGTTTGCCGGCGCCCATCAATGAACCGAGGAAACCGCTGTTCTGCGACGATCCATCGCCGAAGATGGTCTCCATCTCGATGCCGTCCTCCATGTACATCATGCCGCCGGCCTCGGCGACGACCGCTTCCTGCGGGTCGAGCTCTACTTCGACGAACTGAAGGTCGTCGCCGTACACCTTGTAATCGATCTCGTGCATCGTGGGCATGGTATGGTCTCCTGAGTTTTTGTTGTCGGATGATGAACCCGCCGACCATCGGCGTGGTTTCAAAAAAATCGGGCGAAGGGATGGCAGAACGGTCAAGCGCCGCAATTGGATGGATCGGGTCAAGGTTCCAGTGGTCGACGGCGGCGAGCCTGCCTGCCGGAGGCCGTTCAAGGCACTCGGGTCACCTTCAGGTCGTCGAACCGGATCGGCGTCCCTGCGAACGGCATGCCCCACGCTCCGGATTTGCCCGCGGGGAGGACCTTGGCCTCGGTGATCGAGATGACCGGCGCTCCAGGCTCCGCCGTGCCGGCGCTCCATGCCTTGCCTTCCACCGCGAACTCATCGTCCTTCACCTTGCGGACCGACAGGCGAAGTTCCGTCCACTCGCCGCTCTTCCAGTCGAACGGCACGGTCGCCGCCACGGTGTCGCCCTTCAAAAGCTCGATCGATTTCTTCGCTGGTGTGACCTGGAGCCGGTAGCCGCTCGCGCCGTTGAGCCCGATCCCGAACGTCGGGAACTTCCGGCCCGACTTGGTCGCTTGGATGCGGGCCGCCGAGGTCACGCCGGAAGGTTCGCTCGGGCCGAAAAGGAACCCGAAGCTCTCCAGCGGAGCGCCGGGCAGCTCGAAATACCGATGGCCGCCTTCTTCTTTCACCGCGAACTGACCGTCGAGGATCAACAGTTCGTCGGGCTGCGAACCGATCTCGGCTTTGTTGAAATCCTGCGAGTACAACGGGTCCGCCCCGAACGTCTGGAAGGCGATGGCGAGGACGGCGGTCGCAGCGGTGAGGAATCGTTTCATGCGGTCAAAAATAGGCGGCGATGGGACGCATCGCAACGCCGGCGCATTCGGTCGCGCGACAGCGCGGCTTCCGTGATCCTCACCGGGGATTGGCGTCTGTCGGCTTACGGTCCATGATCGCGTCATGCGTTTCCTCGTCGCCGTCACCGGCGCCAGCGGCTCGGTCTATGCCCAGCGGTTGCTCGACCATCTCGACCCGGCCGAGCACGAGGTCCACGTCATCCTCAGCCAGTACGCGTCCGCGGTGCTCGCCGAGGAGCTGCCGGGGGGGCTGAAGCTGCAGGCCGGAGTCCAGCAGCACGGCGTCCGTTCGATGAACCTGCCGTTCGCCAGCGGATCGAACCCGCCGGACGCGATGGTCGTGATCCCGTGCAGCATGGGCACGCTGGGACGCATCGCCCACGGACTGAGCTCCGACGCGCTGCTCCGCTGCGCCGACGTGATGCTGAAGGAACGGAGGAAGCTCATCCTCGTGCCGCGTGAGACGCCGCTCTCGCTCATCCACGTGAAGAACTTCGAGCTGCTGCTCCTGGCGGGAGCGCAGATCCTGCCGGCGAACCCGTCGTACTACACGCGTCCGGCGACCGTCGAGCAGGTGGCCGACACCGTGGTGGCGCGGGTGCTGGACCATCTGGGTGTGAGGCATGGTCTGGTCGCGCGTTGGCGGGACGAGCCGGAGTGAACCCGCGCGTCCTGACCCCGCCGTCCGGACGTCATCGGCGGGAATGATCTTTTCCATCCTCGCGCCTCCATCCCTTACGGTCTTCCCATGTTCCGTCTCTTGGCCAAGTGGGGCTCGTTCGTCAAAGTCAGCCACACCCTCTTCGCCCTGCCGTTCGCATTGGCTTCGATGGTGGTCGCCGCTCGCACGACCCATGGATGGCCGGGGTGGCGGGTCTCCTTGCTCGTGTTGGCGGCGATGGTCTCGGCGCGGACGTGCGCGATGGCCTTCAACCGGATCGTGGACCGGCGGTTCGACGCGGCCAACCCGCGGACGGCGGGCCGCCACCTCGTCACCGGCGAGATCAGCCTCGGCAGCGCCGTCCTGCTCTGCGTCCTCGCGGCCGCGGGCCTGGTCGGTGCGGCCTGGGGGCTCAACCCGCTTTGCTTCCTGCTTTCGCCGGTCGCGCTGTTCTTCGTGTGCTTCTACTCGCTCACCAAACGGTTCACCGATTTCACGCATGTCTGGCTGGGGATCGCGCTCGCCATCGCGCCCATCGGGGCTTGGCTCGCGGTCGTGGGACGCGTGGAGTTCCTGCCCGCGGTGGACGGGGCGACGGGACTGGTCGCGCTGCGGCACGGCGCGGTCGTGCCATTGGTCCTGGCGGCGACCGTCGTTCTGTGGCTGGTCGGGTTCGACATCATCTACGCGACGCAGGATTTCGAGTTCGATCGCGCGAACGGCCTGCGTTCGCTCGTCGTGCGCTGGGGGCCCAAGAACGCCTTGGGCGTCGCGTTCATCGCGCACATCTTCATGTGGGCGCTGCTCGTGGTGTTCGGGCTGCTCAACGGCTTCCGCCTCGCGTATTGGGTCGGATTGGTCCTGATCGGCGCCTTGCTCGTTTCCGAGCACCTCTTGGCGCGGAAACGGGACCTCCGCTTGGTGAACCTCGCGTTCTTCAAGCTCAACGCCGTCATCAGCATGGTCTTCTTGGCCGTGACGGTCTGCGAAGTGGCGTTCCCCTGGTTCCGGCTGCGCTGGTATTGAACGGCCCCGTTCCCCGGGGGCTCCGGCCTCCGCGTCGGCTCAGAGACCGAGCGCCTTCACGAGGCGCATCAGCGACCAACCGAGGCCGACGGTCAGCGGCAAGGTGAGGAACCAAGCCCAGATGATCCGCTCGACGACGCTGAGCTTGAGCGCGCTGAACCGCTTCGCGCAGCCGACGCCCATGATGCTCGTGGTGATCGCGTGCGTCGTGGAGACCGGCATGCCGAAGGACTGCGCGACCATCAGCACCGTCGCGGCGGTCGTCTCCGCGGCGAAACCGTGGATCGGCTGCAGCTTCACCATCTTGTGGCCCATGGTCCGGATGATCTTCCATCCGCCGGCGGCGGTGCCCGCGGCCATGGTCAGCGCGCAGGCGATCTTGATCCATGGGGCGATGAACTCCTTGCCGTCGGCGCCCTTGATCATCGGGTGCCCCAGGAACGCGAGCCAATCCGGGAGGTCGTGCAGCGTGCCGGCCTTGGAGGCGGCGACCAAGGTGAGGGCGATGATGCCCATCGTCTTCTGCGCGTCGTTGGAGCCGTGGCTGAAGCCCATGTAGGCGGCGCTGGCCAGCTGGAGCTTGCCGAACCACAGGGCCACGGTGCGCGGACGCCAGTTCCGCACGAGCACGTAGAGTCCCGCCATCAGGAGGAAACCGAGCACGAATCCCGCGACGGGCGAGGTGAACATCGGGATGACCACCTTGATGAGCAGCCCTTTGCCCTCCCACCAGTGGTCTTTGCCGGGCTCGGACCAGATCAACGATCGCCAGTCGCCGTCGGCCGTCGCCAGCGTCGAGCCGACCAGCCCGCCGACCAGCGCGTGGGTGGAGCTGCTCGGGATCCCGGACCACCAGGTGAGCAGGTTCCACACGATGCCCGCGAGCAGGGCGCAGATGATGGTCTGGGTGGTGACGAACTCGGTGTGGACGAGGCCGGAGGTGATGCTCTTGGCCACCGCGTTGCCCCAGAGCGCGCCGCCGAGGTTGGTGACCGCCGCGAGCAGGATGGCCAGGCGCGGCGTGAGGACCTTGGTCGAGACGACCGTGGCGATGGAGTTGGCCGTGTCGTGGAAGCCGTTGATGTACTCGAACACCAGCGCCACGAGGATGACCACGAACAGCAGCGTCATGGCCGGGGCGTCAGGAGTTCTTGAGGACGATGTGGAAGATGATGTTGCCGGCGTCGCGGCAGCGGTCGATGACCTTCTCGAGCAGCTCGTAGAGGTCTTTGAGCGCGATCACCCGGATCGGGTCGCTTTCGCCGTTGTAGAGCCCGCGGAGGAGCTCCATCATCAGCTTGTCGGCCTCGCCCTCGAGGTACTGCAGCTTGTCGTTCTGCTCCTTCACCACGTCGAGCTTGGACCGGCGCAGGTGTTTGACGAGTTCTTCGACGGTGCCGATGGCGCTCTCGAGCAGTTGGACTTGGCGGCTGAAATCCGCCGGGCCGACCTGGGCGCGGCTGAGCAGCAGGCGCTCGCCGAACTTCTCGAGCGTCTTGGGGATCTTGTAGAGCGCGGTGCTGAGGGCCTCGATGTCCTCGCGTTCGAGCGGCGTGACGAATGTCTGCGTCAGCCGGGTGTTGAGCTCCTCGGTGATGCGCTTGTCCTTTTTGCGCAGCAACGCGAATTCGTCCAACGCAGCGCCGCCGCTGCCCGGCGTCCCGAGCAGACGGACGAGCAGACGGACGCTCTCCCGCGCTTCCTCGGCGGATTTTTCCAGGAGATCGAAGAACACGTCGTCGCGCCCGAGAAGCTTTTGCAGTGAGAACATTCTCAGATCGTCACAGAAACGTGACCTGTGTCACGGCGGAAACCGGACATGTCGGACAAAAACGTGTTTCGATGGCCGTAAAGTGTCACCAGCGATTGGCCAGAGGAGGGGGCGGCGTTTTGTGGCGAGGAGAGCCCCCTCGAAAGTTCCAGGCCGGGCGGCGACCGGCCGCGCCGCACGGACGGGCCTTGGTGGTGTATCCGTGGCCGTCGGACCGCGACGGTGCCCGATGAGCGGCGGACGGTTTCGCCCGAGCCGGTTTTCCAAAGTGTCCGCCACTTCGGATCCCATCTTGGTGCATCGCCGAGCTAGAACCGTGGAGGGCTGCCGTGCAAGATGGCCGGAGAACCGACGGAACCGATGTCCGATCCGATGGAAACCCTCCTGCGCGAGATCTCTGCCTGCACGGCGTGCGCCGTCCATCTACCGCACGGGCCGCGCCCTGTGGTCGTTGCGGATCGTGTTTCGCGGATCGTGATCATCGGCCAAGCTCCGGGCCGGAAGGTCCATGCCACCGGCATCCCGTGGAACGATCCCAGCGGCGACAACCTCCGCGGCTGGCTCGGCGTGGACCGCGCCGCGTTTTATGATCCGACACGGTTCGCGCTCGTCCCGATGGGTTTCTGCTTTCCGGGGACGGGGAGATCCGGCGACTTGCCGCCCCGGCCGGAATGCGCGCCGCTCTGGCATCCGCGCGTCTTCGCGGCGATGGGGCCGGTCCAGCTCACGTTGCTCGTCGGGCGCTACGCCCAGCAGCGCTACCTCGGCGACCGGGCGGGCAAGGACCTCACCACGACCGTCCGCGGATTCCGCGACCATCTCCCGCGATACCTGCCGATGCCTCATCCTTCGCCGAGGAACCGGCTCTGGTTGCGCCGCAATCCTTGGTTCGAGACCGAACTGCTCCCGGTCCTGAAAGAGCACGTCGCCCGCATCCTCCACAACTGACATGGAACCCCGTCATCCCCTCCCGCCCTTCACCGAAGAGAACGCCCGCCAGAAGGTGCAGGCCGCCGAAGATGCCTGGAACACCCGCGATCCGGAAAGGGTCGCACGGGCCTACACCGAGGACACCGAGTGGCGGAACCGCTCCGAGTTCGTCCACGGCCGCATCGAGGTCGTCGGGTTCTTGCGGCGGAAATGGGCGAAGGAGCACGACTATCGCCTGAAGAAGGAACTGTGGTCCTTCACCGGCGACCGCATCGCCGTGCGCTTCGAGTACGAGTTCCACGACGCTGCCGGCCAGTGGTTCCGCGCCTACGGCAACGAGAACTGGGAGTTCGACGCGTTGGGCTACATGAAGCGGCGCTTCGCGAGCATCAATGACCTGCCGATCCGCGAAGAGGACCGGAAGTTCCGCTGGGAACGGAAAGTCTGACGACGGGTGGTCCCGGCGCGGCCCACCGGACACGGCCCCACCGGACAGTTTGCCACTCGCGTCGAAGTACGGGAGCATCGGCTCCGACATCGGCGACTTCCATCATGAGCGGCAGCAAAAGAATCCCGACCGACGGCGGGCAGAATCTCGTCCAGAACCCCTTCGCGGCCCTGAGCATCGAAGGCCTGCCAATGGCACCGGAGACTCCCGTGGCCGCGGCGGCATCGTCGGCTCCGGCCAAGCCGCAGAAGAACCGTGGCCGGGTGGAGATCCGCCGTACCACCGCGCATCGCGGAGGCAAGACGGTCACGGTCGTGTCGGGCTTCGTCGGGATCGGGCTGCCGGAGAAGGAGAAGCTCGCGAAGGCAATGCAGAAGGCCTGCGGCACGGGTGGCACGGTGAAAGAAGGCGCCATCGAGATCCAGGGCGACCAGCGTCCGGAGGTCGCGCGGATCCTGACCGAAGCCGGCTTCCGGCCCGTCTTCGCCGGCGGATGAGCGACGACCGCACACCACCAGCCTCCGCGAACCGTCCGCTTCGGGCCGGAGCGGACCAAGATCTTCTCCACGAGGATCCGACGCTCACGTTGCGTCCGATCGGGTTCATCCGTTCGCCGAAGCGGGTGAAGTTCCAGGCACGCCATCAGCCGGAGGAGACCGGGACGGATCGCTGCATCCTCGAGCTCTTGCCGGGCAGCGACCATGAACAGTCGTTGCGCGATCTCGCGGGATTCTCCCGTGTGTGGCTTCTGTGGTGGTTCCATCGCAACACGACCTGGCGCCCGCTCGTCCTGCCGCCGCGCGGCCCGGCGAAAAAGCGCGGCGTGTTCGCCACGCGTTCGCCGCACCGCCCGAACCCGCTCGGGCTGACGCCGGTCCAGTTGATCGCGGTCGAAGGCCGGCGCCTCGTGCTCGGCGCGAACGATCTGGTCGACGGCACGCCGGTCTTCGACATCAAGCCCTACATCCCGGTCTACGATTCCTTTCCCGATGCGAGGGCTGGATGGCATGACGAGGTCGATGCTGCGCTGGCCGCGCCGCCGTCCTATGCGGTCCGTCTGTCCGCGTTGGCGGAAGAGCAGGCGAAGTGGTTGCGCGAAGGGTGGAGCATCGATTTCTGCACGCGGATGGTCGAGCTGCTGGCCCGTGACCCGTCGCCCCACCGCTCGCGCCGGATCCGCTGCCGCGGCGGCGTGCGCTTGGAGATCGGCTGCGGCGCATGGCGTGCGTTCTTCGCCGTCGAAGGACAGAGCGTCGAGGTGCTCGCGCTGGATGCGGCGTATCCGCTGCGCTTCCTGGAGGACCGGACCTTGGAAGAGATCCCCGACCGGGAAGCGCAGGCCGCGTTCCTGGTGCGTTGGCCGTGCCTTCCTGATGCGAGCGCAGGCGCAGCTCCCGGGGCGATGGACTGATCCTCCGCGGGGCCTGTTCCCTGCCGGCACCAAGATGTGTCCGGCAGAGGCAGCGGTGACGGCATTCCTCTCGGCGGGCGCGGGTCCTTGCGGTAGCTTCGCCGCGGATGAAAGGTTCCGCTGACGAATGAAGAACCGTACCACGAGCGCTTCGGGCAGGCTGCGTCGCGGCTTCCGAGCTTGGGGCGAGCGGGCGGTCCAGGCCGCATGGTGCTTGATCGTGTCGGCGGCCTTCTTCGCATCCTTCAGCCCGGTGTCGGCGCAAAGCGCGGAGCGGATCGCGTTCGATGCCGGGCGGCGCGACTTCGACAACGGTATGTGGGACCGCGTGGTCCAGGAGTTCACCGGGTTCGAGGTCAAATTCCCGAGATCGGTGTTGCGACCGGAAGCGGGCGAACTCAAGGCGTTCGCCCAAGGCGAGGCCGCAGCGGACCGCGGGGAGCACGGGGTCGCGGCCGATTTCTTCGCGCAGTTCCGCCAAGTGTTCCCGGCGGCGACCCGAGCGGGGTTGGCGGCGGTCCGGGAGGCCGGTGCCCGCGCGAAGCTCGGTGATCCGCGGGGTGCCGTCGATGTCCTGGCGACGCCCGACGGTGCGTTCGCGAGGTTGCTCGCGGCAGGGACGCAGCCGGCGGTGGCGTTCCGCGGGCTTTTGCTAAAAGCCGAGGCCCATCTGGCGCTGTCCGACCGGGCCGCGGCGGAGGCGGCGCTGACGGCGGCGGCCAAGATGGCGAAGTCGCCGGCCGAGGAATGGGAGCGGCTCCGGTTGCTGGTGACGGTCGTGGATGCCGCGGGCAAGACCGCTGCCGCGGCGGAGACGGCGACCGCCCTGCTAGCTCTTGCCGGACGCGAACCGTCGCTCGCGTCGCGTCGCGCGGGCTCGGCCTCCTTGGCCGGCGGACTCTGGATGAAGCAGGGCGACGCGGAACGGGCCGCCGCGGCTTTCACGGTGAACGTGGCCGCCGGGACGCCGATGGAGTTCTATCGCGAGGCGACTTTCCGGCTCGTCGCCTGGCGTCTCGCACGCGGTGAACTGGCATCGGCGCGGGAGCGGCTGGACGCCTTCGCCGCGGCGTATCCCGCGGACGCCGAGATCAACCGCGTCCGGCTGTCGTCGGGGCAGACGTTGTTCCGCCAGCACCTGGCCGCGCGGGGCGGCACGAACGCGGCGGAGACGGCCGCGCTCTTGGCGCTGGCATCGGGCCAGTTCCAGGCGGCGCTGACCAACACGCCGGCCGCCGACCTCGCGGGACCGCTGTTGCTCGGGCGCGGTTGGGTGCTCTGGGAGGAGGGACTCAACGGGAACGTGGCGGCACGCGTGCGTGCGGCGGAGACTGATTTCATCGGGGCCGCGGCTGCGTTGCCGCACGGGGCGGACCGAGCGGTCGCGCAGTTCAAGGCGGCCGATTGCCAGCTGTGGCGCGGGGACGCCGCGGGTGCGTTGACGAACTATCTCGCCGTGTCGGACGGCTACGCGGATGTGCCGGAGGTGGTCGCGGAGCTGACAGGTGCGGCGGCGCAACAGGCGGTGCTGGCGGCGACGCAGATCGGCGACCGTGTCGCTGCAGAGCGCGCCCTGACGAAGCTCATGGCGATGGATGCCGCCGGCCGGCCGGCGGCGCGCAGCACGCTGTTGCTCGGCCAATCTTTGGCCAAGACGGGCGACGTGGAACGGGCGCGCGCCTTGTTGTCCGGGTTCTTGGCGAAGTTCCCCGGTTCACCGCAAGGGACCGAGGTGCGGCTGGCGTTGATCGCGGCGGACCTCCGTGCGCGCGACTGGACGAACGCGATGTCGCAGCTCGACGCGTGGATCGCGGCGAACACGAACCATCCGGCCTTGCCTCGGGCGGAATCGGACCGTGCCTGGGCCACGGCGCAGGCCGGTTTCACGGGTGAGGCGGTGGCCCGGTTCGCCGCGCTGGCGGCGCACCATCCGACCAACGCGCTCGTGCCGCGCGCGCAGCTCTGGCTGGCCGGGCATTTCTTCAACCAGGGCGATTTCGCGCGCGCGGAGGCGGCTTGCCAGGTGTTGGCGACGAACAAGGTCTGGCGCGGCACGCCGGAAGGGCAGCGGGCCCGCTTCTGGGCGGCCGACGCCGCGCGCCGGCGGCAGAGCTTCGCCAGCGCACGCGACCAGCTGCTGGACCTGCTCAACGATCCGACGACGCCGGAGGCGTTGATGCCGGCCGCCTATTTCGCGCTGGGCGAGCTGCGGTCGGAACAGCCGCCCGAGGATCCTGCCAGACCTCTCGACAACTTCCGGCTGGCATTGGAGGCCTTCGCGAAGACGGCGCAGCTCACCAATGCGCCGCAGGCCGTCCCTGCTCTGGGCAAGATGGCCGATTGCAACCTACAGCTCGCGACGCAGGACACCAACCGGTTGGCCCGCGCCGCCGACCTGTACCAACAGGTGCTCGGTTCCAAGGGCGCCGACCTCGCGACGCGGTGCAAGGCGAGCATCGGAATCGGCTTGGTGGCCGAGAAGGTGGCGCAGCGCACCGCCAGCGCGGAGGCGGCCGCGGGGATGGGGATGGCCTTGGACCGTTACCTGGACGTCGCGCATGGGAAGCTCCGTCGGCCGGGCGAGATCATGGACCCATGGTGGGTCAAGGAAGCGGGTCGCGAAGCGGGCCGCCTCCTCGAGGTCTCCGGACGATGGAAGGAGGCAGCGGCGCTCTACGAATGGCTCGCCCTGGAACTACCGTCACAGCAGGCCGCTTGGCGCGTCAGGGCCGCGGCAGCGCGGTCGCGCGCCGGTGGTTGACCGGTGTGCCGGGATTTCCGCGGCTCGCTCCGGTCAGCGTGACCGCGCGATGGTGCGGGCTTCGGTGACAAGTTTCTCCTCTTCGGGCAAAAGTTTCATGTTCTCCGCCAGTTTGAGGAACTCCCGCGCCCGGACCGTGTCGCCCGCCTTGGCGAGGAAGATGCCGTTCATCGCGGCCATCGCCGGTCTCCGGAGGATGGAGGGCTCGATCTGCGCCATGATGTCGACCGCGGCCTGAGCCTGTCCCTTGCGGTACAGGGAGAAGGCATAGGTGGACGCGTGGATCGGGTTCCGGGGCGACCGCCGGTGGAGATCGTCGGCGAGAGCATGCAGACCGGAATCTGCCACACCGAGGAGGAGACCGAGGTAGACGGCATTGTTCTGGGCGGCCAAGTCGTCGGGCTTGAGCTTGAAGAGCCGTTGTGCCACGCGGTACTGGCCCATGGTGTCCTCCTTGGCGAGATAAAGGCGGTGGAGGGCCATCAAGGCGTTCTCTTGGCCGTTGCCGCTGTCGACGACGGCCCAACGGGTGGACTCGGCGGCCTTCGGCAGCCTCCATCGGTCGGCCATCGTGGCGAGCGCCTCCAACTGGGTGGCATCGCCTTTCACCAGGGCGACGGCTTTTGCCCACAGCCCGTCCACCTCGGCGTTCCGGACCTCGGGAGACGCCAAGAACCCCGTTGCGAACGCATCGTAGGCGATCCGGTAGCTGTTCAAACCTCCCCAGTCCGAGCTCCGCACCCAGTTGCGCAAGCCGAGCCAATCTTCGAGCCCGATGAAGATGTCCGCGATGGCGATCCCCACCCGGGGGTCTTGCCGGATCTCGACCGGCAAGGAACGGGCCCACGCCATCGCCTGCGGGACGTACCCCGCCTCGTTCATCCAGACGATCATCCTGGCAAGCTGCGCCGGGTCCTCCGATGCGCGGGCCTGGGCGATCCGCAGCTGGTTGGTGAACGAAGGCGAACCGTCCCCCCGGAGGGCCGTGAGGTACACGAGGTGGTCGTCGAACGGGGCGTTGGTCCGCGCGACGAGCTCCTGCGCGTCGCGGACGGCGACCTTCCAGTCCTGCCGGGCCAAGGCGTCGTTGGCGAGCAGGGCGAGCGCTTCGGGGCGCGTCGCCGGGCTGGCGGCCAGGCGTTCGAGGGACCTCCTTGCTTCCGCCTGGCCGGCGGCGGACCCGGCCGACAAACGGAGCTTCGCGAGGTTGAGCTGCCGGGTGACGTTCGTCGGATCGAGCCGGAGCGCCTCGGAGAAGTGGACGTCCGCCTGCTGCCGGTCGCCGATCCCGAGCGCGATCGCGCCCGCCGTCTCATGGTAGAAAGCGGGCGGAGGCGGGTTGGTCGGATAGCCGCTAAGCGCTTTCAGCGCCGTGAAGTAGTCGTTGTAGCGGAGAGCCGCCTGGGCCCAGGTCACCATGTTGGTGGTGTTCCAAGGCTCGAGGGCCACCAACCGTTCCCGCCAACGGACGGAATCGCGCGCGCCGGTCTTCTCGGCGATGTCCGCGATCAGCGCGGTCGCCCTGAGGTTGAGCGGGTCGACCTGGAGGATGCTTTGGGCCGCGGTCGCGGCGGCCTGCAGTTGCCCGGTCCGGGCCAACCGCTCGGCGTTGACGAGTTGGCTTGTCCGGGTCCAACGCCGGTACGTCGTCCTGCCCTTCCAGTTCCACACGACGACGGCGGCGACCAGGAGGAGCACGGCAGCCACAACGATCCGCAGGGTCGGATTGCTGCCTCCTGGATTGTTGGAGGTCTTCCGGATGACGCGGACACGGCGCGGGGTGTTTTCCACGCCGCAAGTATTGCAGCAACCGGGCGTCCCGTTCAAGCGATGTGCGACGGGGCCTTCGGTCCGCCCCGACTTTGTTGCTTGGATCCGCCCGGTGCGTGGGGTAAGGCCGCGCGGTGAATAGCGCTGTCCTCCGATCGATCTGGTTGCCCGGCCTCGCGTTCGGCCTGCTGTGGCTCGCCTTGTTCTCGCAGGTCAGCGGCGAGTGGTCGGTCGTGCCGCAATACAGCTACGGATGGATGGTCCCCGTCCTCGGCGCCTGGGCCTTCTGGAACCGGTGGCAGACCCGACCGGTCCCGTTGCCCCGTCCGGGAGGAGGCTTGGCGGCGTTCATTGCGCTCGGGTTGTTGCTCGCTCTCGGCCCGACCCGCTTGGTGCAGGAGGGCAACCGTGATTGGCGCCTGGTGAGCTGGCTGCTCGCGGGAGAGGTCGCGGGGCTCTGTCTCATCGCGGTCTGGTGGGGCGGGGGCATCGCCTGGCTGAGGCATCTCGCGTTCCCTATCTTGTTCCCTCTCGTCGCCGTCCCGTGGCCGAGCCAGATCGAGACCCCGATGGTGCACGGGATGATGCGCGCCGTCGCATCGGTGGCCGCATCGGTCCTCAACGGCGCGGGGATCTTTGCGCTGGCCCAGGGCAACATCATCACATTGGGCAGCGGACCCGTCGGAGTGGAAGAGGCGTGCAGCGGGATCCAGTCGTTCCAGGCCGCCGTGATGGTCTCGCTGTTCTTGGGGGAGATGTTCGGGTTCCTCACCGGCGAACGCGTCCGGCTGTTCCTCTTCGCCGTCGTTTGGGCGCTCGTCTGCAACGTGGCGAGGACGCTCTTCCTTTGCCTCGTGGCCCACCGCGAAGGGCTGGCGGCGGTGGCGCAGTGGCATGACCTGGCGGGCTACATGCTGATGGCGCTGTGCTACGGTGGCGTCTTCGGCCTGGCGATCTGGTGGGATCACCAAGCGATGACCGAGACCGTGCCGGCGCTCCCGTCGATCCCGCCCGCCCGGCCGTTGGCCCGGGGGTGGATGGCCGGAGGGCTCGCGTGGCTGGTGGTCGCGGTCTTGGCGACCCACTGGTGGTACCGGCGCGGCGAGGCGGCATTCGTCCCCCGCAAGCCATGGACCGTGCGCCTCGACGACGGCCCGGGGACGACCCCTCGGGAATTCTCCGAACGGGAGCGGACGCTCCTCCGTTACAACGACGCGTTCGGACGCGGATGGGACGACGCTGCCGGACGGCGCTGGACCCTGAACTTCATCCGCTGGGACACGGGCAACGCCGGGGCCGACAACGCGAAGTACCATCGTCCCACGATCTGCCTCGTGGACATCGGCTACACGCTCGGATCGACCGAGCCGGTGCGCGATGTGATCGTGAACGGGGTCACCCTCCCGGTCCGGCAATACCGGTTCACCCAGGGCACGCGCTCGCTGGACAGCTTCTACTGCCTCTGGGACGAGCTCGGGCGCCCGGGCTACACGGACCTCTCGGACAACTGGGACCCGGCGAACTGGTCGGCCCGGGCCCGCTTTATGAACGTCCTCGCCGGGCGCCGCGGCGGCGGGATCCAGTTGCTGAACGCGTCCGTCTTCGGCGCGGCATCGCCGGCGGATGCGGCCGCCGAGTTCGAGCGCGTCCTTGGCCGCGTGGTGGTCCCGCGTTGAGGCGGCCCCGGCTCAGAAGGTGATGCCCAGGGTGGACTGCACCTGGAGGTCGTTCTTGTCGACGCCGCGCGGAGGCTTGGCGTCGTACTGCTCGATGACGTTGAGGTTGAGCGTGACGCGTTTGAACAACGGATAGCTGACCCCGAGGTCGAACCGGACGCGGAACTCGCCGAAATCACCGATATCGGGCGTGTAGGCCAGCCGTTGGTTGACCGACAACTTGTCGGAGACCTTCCAGGTCAGGTTCTCGCCGAATCGGAGCGAGACGAACGAGCGCTCGGGCGTGTTGAGATACGTCTGGTGCTCGTACTGCATGCCCATCTCGCCGTTGAGGATGAGCTTGGGCCGCTGGAGGATCTTGTATCCGAGACCGGCGCCTTCGTGGAACTCGAGCGCCACATGGCGGATCTCGTCGTAGCCGGTGCCGCCCTGGTTGTAGACGTAGAGCCGGCGGCTGCGGCCGAGATCGAGATCGGTCTTCAGCGAACCGTCCATCCGGTTCGCCGATTGCACGCCGTTCAGGGATCCGTATGCGACGTGGAAATCGGCCAGGTTGCGGACGCGGTTCCACGCGTGGGACGCGGATCCGTTGACGTAGAAGGTCTGGCGGTCGGTCGTGCCGAAACCGAGGTCCATCCCGAGCTGCACGTTGCCGTGCCAGTTCGTGAGGAACGGGCGCGTCCACCCGGGGACATAGCGGGCGATGCCACCGGGGAGCTTGCCGGCCGGGACGGCAGCAGGAGCCGCAGCGACGGACGCGGCGGGTTTGCCGGCCGGAGCGGGTGTCGCCGTCTTCGCCGCAGCGACGACCGGAACGGCAGCGGAGGGTGGCGCTGCGACCGGCGCCGGAGCTTGCGGACGTTCGCGTCTCGAGATCTCGGATTTCGCGATGCGGAGCTTGCCCACGACGGGCGATCGCACGGTGACCTTGGAATCGTCCTCGGCAGTGAGCTCGCCGGAGATGCGGTCGCCGTTCTTGAGGGTGAGGACGACCGGTTCCGCGCGGAGCGACAAGGAGGCGAGCAAGGCCGCCGAAACGGCGGCGGCGAATGCCTTCTCAGCGTTGTTTCTTCTTCGTCGGTGCATCGGTGGTCACGCCGTCCTTGCCGACCGGGACCGCGGGCTTCGGCAGCACCGGTTGGAGCGCCCTTCGCGCCGCCGCCAGTTCTGCGTCCGTCGGTTCCGGGATGTCCGTGCGGTCCAGCCGGCGCGTTCCTCCGATGACTGCGATCTCGCCGTCACCATTCACGCGAAGTTCCGGGCGGCGGGCCGCGATCTTGTAGATCCGGCGCGCGACCAGGTTCCCCTCGGGGTCGAACGAGTTGTAGTAGTACTCGCTGGCCGCGAACTGGTGCAGGACGTGCAGGCGGCTCTGGCGGTCGATGACCCATTGCGGCGGCGTGAAGTTCACGATGCCGCCGAGCGAGGTCACCTTGTACGACCTCGAGTCCGTGGCGTCGGTCACGCGCACGTAGAGCCTGACGTGCTTCAGGAAGTTCGCCTGCTGGAGGATGTACTTCCGCTGCTCGGAGGTGCCGTCGGGCCGGATGAAACCGAAGGTGCGGTCCTGGCTGATCCGGACGCCGCTGATGACGTCGAAGGGCAGGGGAGGGCTCACGAACACCGGGCCGCCCGCCACCGGCATGACCGCGGCGGTGACGCGGTAGCTGTCCGGCCGGTTCACCTCGAACATCGGGGTGATGTCGAACTTGATCGTGCCCGAGGTCGCCTGCTGGAGCGTGAACTCGCCGCTGTCCGCAACTTCTGAAAGTTTGCCGACCACCGTGCCGTCGACGCGCTGCACCGTGAAGCTGATCCAGTTCGTGTGCGCCCCGAACTTCAGCGGGGCTCCGGTGAAGTTGCTCACTTTCACCGACACCTCGACCTGTTCCGCGGGAAGGAACTGTGCCTGCCCGACGGACAACGAGACGTCGACCTGGGCGCGTGCGGTGGTGGCCAGCAGGGCGCAGAGGAGCAGCAGCAGGAAGCGGTGCATGGACCCCGATTCTAGGGACGTGGTCCCGGAGCGCAAGGGACGCCGTCGAGGACGGGCCCGACCGCGGCCGCTTCCGGGCACCCCGCTTCGCCGCGGGGTGCCCGTCCGGGACCGGTCGCGAGGACATCCCCGCGCCTGACCGGTCACTTCTTCTTGGCGCTGGCGGATTTCGAGGCCACGGCGGCCTGCTTCTTCGAGCCGGCCTTCGCGGCGGCGGCCTGCTTTTGGCCGGCCTGTTTGTTGACGGATTTCGGGGATTTGTCGCCCATGGTATGGTGGTGTTGACGGACGTTGACTGGCAGCGGGCATTCTCAGTTTCTCCCGCGCCGGTCGAAAGGTGCGGGCAAACGGTCCCCGATGTAAACCACGGGCGCGGGAACGTCCCGGCCGCCGCGTTCGGTTCAACGTGCCGACGGAGCCTTCTTCGAGCGACCGCGCGGGCCTTCCAGCCCGGAGCCGTTCACCATCGAGACCGAGTACCTTGGCCGCCGATCCGCCGGCGCGTTGGTGTCGACGAACCGCAGCGCCGGCGGCTCGGGCCGCGGCGTATCGTGGTAGGTCAGTCCTTGGTATTGGGCGAACCCCGTCCGGTCGTCCGGCTTCTCCGGGATGCGCGCGACCAAGGCTCCGTCGCGATAGATCACGAACTGCCGTACGCCGCTCTCGAGATCGGCCTTGGCGGTCCACTCGAGGGCGACGCCGTCCGGTCCCTGTGTCACGGAAGTGAGCACGGCGCCGTCGGCAGGCCGCGTCCGGTCGGTCGTCTTGCCGGTCTTCACGTACTCGGCGAAGGCATCGGCGGTCCGTCGGTCCGGCAGCAGTGAAAGTCCCGGCGCGACCTTGCCACCGGCGCCGATGGTCGCGGTCGCCCAATCGCCGCTCCACGCGCGCCGCGGATCGAGGGGCTTCAGCGCGTTGCCGCTCCGGGGAAGGCGGAGGCGGAGGCAGGCATCGAAGAACGGGACCGCGAAAAGGCGCGAGTTGCGGCAGTCGTGGCCCGAGAACGGGTCCGGCGCGAACACCGCCGGGGCACCTTGCGCCCGCAGCAGCGCGAAGAACGCCGAGGTGGTATCCCACGCTCCGCGGAACCGCGCATCGTCGCGTTCACCCACGCCGGGGTTGAGCGCGACCGGCACACCGAACGACGCTGGCGGGAAATCCGGCCCGGGGATCTCGTGCTTCTGCCATGCGACGGTCGCGGCACCGGAACGGCAGAAGACCGCGACGATCCGCTCCGGCGACCGGGCCAGCATGAGCGACGCCCAGAACCCGCCGCCTGAATGGCCCCACAGGCACCACGGCGCGGTCGCGAGGCCGGGACGTCCGCTCTTCGCTTCCAGGTCGCGGAGAGCGCGGACGAAGGCATCGCCGGAACCGTTGTGCGGATCGCACCAGAGGCGGCACTCGGCGCGATCGCCGGCGTGGTAGTGCGGCGAGAGCAGGGCCGCGCCGTGGCGCGCGGCGAGGGCGCGCCATTGCAGGTCGAGCGCCGCGGTCTCGCCCGAGTTCTCCGCGCCGTCGCCACATCCGTGCTGGTGGACGATCACCGCGCGGATCCGTTCCGCTCCCGGCGGGAGCCACACATGGAACGTCGACGGCACCGCGAGTTCGCCGGGCCGGTCGGACGCCGGGTACTCGACGGTGAGGGTGTCCTCGGCCCGCGCGAGCGGCACGAGGAGGAAGGCCGCGGAGACAGCCGCGAAGCAACGGCGGAAACAGGAGGTCATCGGAATCGAGCGTCCCACAGGCCGGTGTCCGTGGCCATGCCGCGTTATAGGCGTGCTATCCCGCGGCGAAGGCGCAACATGCCCGCCGCATGTCGTTCCAAGAGCTCGGGCTCGATCCCAAGATCCTCAAAGCCGTCCAAGAAGCGGGTTACACCGAACCCACACCCATCCAGACCGCCGCCATACCACCGATCATCGCGGGCCACGACCTCATCGGCATCGCGCAGACCGGCACGGGGAAGACCGCGGCCTTCACGCTTCCCATCCTCACCCGGTTGTCGGCGATGTTCGCCGCCGGCGGCCGCCGGGGAACGCGTGTGCTCGTGCTCGCGCCGACCCGCGAGTTGGTCGTGCAGATCGAGGAGAACGTCCGCGCCTACGCCAAGCATCTCCCGCTGAGCGTCGCGACCGTCTTCGGCGGCGTCGGCGAGACGCCGCAGATGCGCGCGCTCCGGTCCGGCACCGACATCGTGGTCGCGTGCCCCGGGCGCTTGTTGGACCTGATGGGCCGCGGCTGCGGCGATTTCTCCGGGCTCCAGTTCCTCGTGCTCGACGAGGCCGACCGGATGCTCGACATGGGCTTCCTCCCCTCGATCCGCCGCATCGTGAAGGCCATGCCGCCGAAGCGGCAGACGCTCATGTTCTCGGCGACGCTCTCGAAGGAGATCGAGGCGCTCACCCACGAGTTCCAGCGCTCGCCCAAGACCGTCCAGATCGGCCGGCGCTCCAACCCCGCTGAGACGGTGGCCCAGTTCGTCTACGAGGTGCCGAAGCACCTGAAGCCCTCGCTTCTCGCCCATCTGCTGAAGGACCCGAGCCTCGACATGGTGCTCGTGTTCTCGCGCATGAAGCACGGTGCCGACCGGATCGCGCGCAAGCTGGAGAGCTGCGGCATCAAGACCGCCACGCTCCACTCGAACCGCTCGCAGAACCAGCGCCTCAAGGCGCTCCAGGACTTCAAGTCCGGCGCGGTCCGCGTGCTGGTCGCCACCGACATCGCCGCGCGCGGCATCGATGTCGACGGCATCTCGCACGTCGTGAACTACGACTTCCCCATGCACGCGGAGGACTACGTCCACCGCATCGGCCGCACCGGCCGCGCCAACGCCATCGGCGATGCGATCAGCTTCGTGACGCCCGAGGACCAGGGCGAGCTGCGCTCGCTGGAGCGCTTCATCAACCGCGGCATCGTGCGCAAGCGCGCCGAAGGCTTCGACTACAACGCCTCGGCACCTGCCAACGAACCCGGCTCCGAAGAACGCGGTCCGCGCCAGCAGCAAGGCCAGCGCGGCGGCGGTGGCGGACGCCGTGGTGGAGGCGGGGGCGGGGGCGGCGGCGGACGCGGCGGTGCCGCGGCACCGCGTGGTGGCAGTTGGCGACCGACCCGGTGAGGCCCGCGCTCAGCGCCGGAACGATTGCGCGAAATCGTCCGCGGAGATCTCCCGCACCTTCTTCTCGCACCGGGATCCTGCCACGAGCCGGGCGAGCTGGAGTTCCCAGGCCGCGCCGTCGAGCGGCAGGTCGACGGTCTGGCCGAGCAGCGACGAGTGGACGATCGAGTTCGCGAGTTCGACGGACTTCATGCCGTCCGAGCCCGGAGCGATGAGCGGCGCGCCGTCGAGGACGGCGGCGGTGAAGTTCTCCATCAGCGCGGCGTGCGGTGCCGGATGGTTGGTGAACGGCACGTCGGCCGCGGTGGTCGGCGGTTTGCTGAAGCCCACGGTCGCCGTGCGGCTCCATTCCAGCGCGTCGGTGCCGTTCTCGGTGAAGGTGATCCGGTCGTCCTCGAGCACCACCTTCCCGCGCGAACCGGCGATCTCCAGGCGGTTGGTGCCGGGCGCTTCGCCGGTGCTGGTGATGAACACCCCGGTCGGTCCGTCGGCCCACTCGAGATAGGCGGTGACCTGGTCCTCGACCTCGATGTCGTGCCAACGGCCGAGCTGGGCGAATCCGCGGACGCGCGACGGCATCCCGAGCAGCCAGGTGAGCACGTCGAGATTGTGCAGGCATTGGTTGAGCAGCACGCCGCCGCCTTCGCCGCCCCAGGTGGCCCGCCAACCGCCGCTCGCATAGTAGGCATCGGTCCGGAACCAGTCGGTGATGATCCAGCTCACGCGCTGGACCTGTCCGAGGCGGCCCGAGGCGATGAGCTCGCGGAGCCGGGCGTAGCGCGGTTCGACCCGGAGCTGGAACATGCCGGCGAGCACCTGCCGCGGATGCCTCGCGGCGCAGGCGAGCAGGCGTTCTGCGTCGGCTTTGTGCGCCGAGACCGGCTTCTCGACCATGACGTGCAGGCCTGCCTCCAGCGCTTCGATCCCGAGCGATGTGTGCTGGTAATGCGGTGTGGCGATGAGCACCGCGTCGATCTCGCCCGACCGGATGAGCGCCGAGGCGTCGCCCGAGACGGATACCCCCCGGCCACGATAGTCATCGAGCTTGCCGGGCGAGGTCGAGCAGACGGCGCGAAGGGCGCATCGCGGGACCTTGCCGTCGAGAAGATAGGCCGCGTGGTGGCGGCCGATGTTGCCCATGCCGATGAGCCCGAGACGCAGAGATTCCATGCGCGTGACTCTGCCGAGGCGGGAAGCGCCGCGGCAAGGATCGGGTCCGGGGGCGTCTGAAGTCTCAGGTCTCAGGTCGGAAGAACGCCGAACATCGAACGCTGAACGGCGAGGACCTGAGGCTTGAGACCTGAGACCTGAGACCTGAGACCTGAGACCTGAGACCTGAGACCTGAGACCCGCCCCGGTGCTCGTTCCTACTTCTTCTCCTGTGCCGCTGTCGCGGCAGCGCGTTCGGTCTTGATCTGGTCGACCAGCTCGTTGTAGGCGGTGGTGGACTTGTTCTGCTCCTCGATCGCCTTGTTGACCTTCGCGGCGAATTCGTTCCGCTCTTCGACGAGCTTCTTGTAAGACTCGTTCTGGGCCTTCACGGCATCGTTCTGCTGCTTGATCGATTCGTTGGCGTCGTCGAACGCCTTCTTGTAGACGGCCGCCTGGTTGGTCGATTTGGCGACCTCGAACTCGGCCTTCTTGAGTTCGGCCTTGAGGCGGCCGACCTCCACCTTGTTCGTCGTCACCGAGGCGTCGAGGTCCTTGCGGTCGGATTCGAGGCGGGTGATCTCCTCGCTGTAGCGCTTCGCGGTCTGCTCCTTCTCCTGGATGCTCGTGTTCAGGTCCAACTTCGCCCGGCGTTCGGTCTCGACCATCGAGATGAGCCGGCGCTGGTCGGTCCATTGGTAGACGCTCAGGACGCAGAGAGCGGCGGCGAGGACGATCAAGATGACGCCGCCGACGCTGGCGTTCTCTCGGCGGCGGATTGGGATCAAGACTGCTTTCATTGAAGATGCGAAGATTCCTGCGGCGGGGTCCGACCTGAGGGCGAGCCTGCCACGGCAGGTGCCTTTGTCAAAAGCACGTTGCATCCCCATCCCGACGATGGACCGGAACGCAGTGGAACAAGCCGCTATCCGCCGCGAGCCAAGCGTTGATTCGACTTGTCCATGCGGTGATTGAAAGGCTCGATCACCGCACATATCGCGGTGATGAATGCCTGCATCCATGAGTCGAAGAAATGGCCCCGGTTCCGTTGGCGGGCCGAGCGTTTGGTCGGGCCGCTCGCTGCCGCCCGCCGTCGGCAGGGATTGCTGCTTGGACGGATGGGAGCTCTGGGCTTCTCGCTCCGGAACGAAGCTGTCTTGGCGACCCTGACCGAAGACGTCCTCAAATCCAGCGAGATCGAGGGGCAGATCCTCGAAAGTCCCCAGGTCCGTTCCTCGATCGCCCGACGACTGGGCATCGATATCGGCGGCGTCATCCCGACCGAACACCATGTCGAAGGCGTCGTAGAGATGATGCTCGATGCGACCCAGAACTACGCCCGCCCCTTGACCGTCGAACGGCTCTTCGGTTGGCACGCCGCGTTGTTCCCGACGGGACGCAGCGGCATGAGCCGGATCGTCGTGGGTGCTTGGCGCGACGGGCGCTCCGGGCCGATGCAGGTCGTCTCGGGCGCCGACGGGAAGGAGAAGATCCACTTTGAAGCGCCCGTCGCCGGACGGTTGGACGGCGAGATGCGGGCGTTCCTGGACTGGTTCGAGAGCCCCTTGGCCATCGATCCGGTCCTCAAGGCCGCGGTCGCCCATCTTTGGTTCGTCACCGTCCATCCTTTCGAAGACGGCAACGGACGGATCGCGCGTGCCATCGCGGACCTGGCGCTTGCCCGCTCCGAGGGAAGTCCGCAGCGGTTCTACAGCATGTCGGCGCAGATACAGCGTGAGCGCCGGGCCTACTACGACATGTTGGAGACGACCCAGCGGGGCCACCTCGACATCACCCCGTGGCTGGAGTGGTTCCTGAGCTGTTTCACGAGCGCCGTGGGCGGGGCAGAAACCGTGCTGGCCCAGGCGCTGCGCAAGGCGCGTTTCTGGGAAGCGCAAGCAGGTCAGAAGTTCAACGAGCGGCAGTGGAAGATGCTGGACCTCCTGCTCGACGGTTTTCATGGGAAGCTCACCAACGCCAAATGGGCGACCCTCACCAAGGCATCGCCGGACACGGCGTTGCGCGACCTGACCAACCTGGTCGGACGCGGCATCCTGACGAAAGAAGCCGCCGGTGGCCGCAGCACCGCTTATCGCCTCACTGAGAGCGGACGGGACCTGCCAATATTGGCTCCGGTGAGACTGTAGCCCGACATTTTTGACCGCTGCACGGTCATGGTCGAGACGCGTTTGAGGTTGCTTCGATTTCTCGGACGGAGAGGAAGGGGGAACGAGTACCATGGAAACCATCATCAAAGCATCTCCCGCCAAAGCCCGGCGCAAATTCGACGCGACCTTCAAGCTGGAGGCGGTGCGGAACTGGCTGGGCAGCGGCAAGTCCGCAGCGGTCATCGCAAAGGAGCTGGGTCTGAACGAGAACCTGCTCTTCGCGTGGCGCAAGCTCCTGCCCCCCGCCGACGCCGGGGGGAGAGCGGCGGCGGGGGGCAGGAGGCCGGCGGCTGCCGGACGAACCGGAAACCCCCTCACCTCAAGTGGGGAATTTTAATCGTCGCCACCGGGAAAAATAATCGTCGTCGTACATGGAGTTGAGCCGGGGCTTCCTCCAGCAGATCGCCCAGAGCGACGCCCAGGCCGAGCATGTGGTCATCTGGGACCAGGCGGGCTTTCATCCCCGGGCCGGGGACCCGCATCTGCCCGCCCGCATCCATCTGCTGCCTTTGCCGCCTTATTCTAATTCGCTTTCAAGATGAGACTAAATGCGGGAAGGTTTGTGTATGGCGCGCCCCCGTCGGATCGATCCTGAAGTTGTCGGGCGCGCCCGAGCCCTTGCTGCGACCGCGTCTTCCGTCGACACGCTGCGGCGCTGTCAGGCGGTCCTGCTGCCGGCGCTTCTTGGTGCGACGCTTGAAGAGACCGCCAGCGCGCTGGGTGTCGGTCGCGCCACGGTGGCCCGGTTCCAGGCCGGTTTCCGCAAGACGGCCCGGGTCCCCGCCCCGGCCGCCCGGAACTGGGGCGGCAGCCGCCGGGCACTGCTGACGCCGGACGAGGAGGAGGAGTTCCTTGCCCCGTGGGTCGGACTGGCCAGGGCTGGCGCCATGGTGGTGGTCTCACCTATCCGGGCGGCGTTGTCGCAACGGCTCGGACAGCCCGTCAAACTCTCGGTGGTCTACCGGATGCTCGCACGTCACGGCTGGCGCAAAGTGGCCCCGGACACCCGGCACCCCAAAAGCCGGCCGGAGGTCCAGGAGGACTGGGAAAAAAACTCCCGGACGTTCTGGCAGCCTTGCTGACCCCGGAGGCCGTCCAAGGCCGACGGGTCCGCCTGATGTTCCAGGACGAGGCCCGCCTCGGACGCATGGTGCGGATCCGTCGCTGTTGGGCGCCCGTGCCCGAAAGGCCCGTCGTCGACAACGGCTACGAGCGGGAGTCCGCCTACGTCTATGGCGCGGTGAGCCCGGTGGAAGGACAACTGGACTGGATGCTCTGCCCCCAGATGAACACCGAGCGGATGGGCCAGTTCCTCGCCCACGTCAGCGCGGCGCATCCGCAAGACTTCAT
>JBBRQL010000014.1:0-38118 GCA_038226425.1 Verrucomicrobiota bacterium | reverse complement strand
CCCTTCGGAGCCTGGCTCCGCGAACCTTCGAGGCGTTGATCGACGCCTCCAAATCCGCCTTCGAATCCCTCTCACCGGAGGATTGCCTCGGGTTCTTTCAAAACGCTCATTACGCTACATGATTAGTGGAAGTGCTCTAGCAGACCGCTGGCGGGGTTGAGGGTAAGACCACTGGGTAGCGGGAGGAAGGGCGCGGACCAGACGTAAGGCGCGGTGCCGCCGGCAGCAGTAAAGGTGACTGTGAAGGGCGCGCCGCTCGTGAGCGGCGGGAGAGCCGAAGGCGAGAGGGTGAGGGGTGAAGTCATATCCCTGGCGACGGCCGCGGGGGCAGCCACGGCAACGAGCAACGCCGCGAGCGCAAGGCGGGCGACGACGAGCATGCGGGCGCAGGAGGCGGCCAGTTGTCGCCAGCCTGAGCGACGGATTCCAGAGGAGGTCAAGTGTGTGTTCATGAGCGTTACGACGAAGCACGGCCCGGGTGATCCTGCGCTACCGATCACTCTTCCGTCCGCGCCGCGTACAAAAAGGGATTACGGCAACGGTCCGGCGGAATTACGGGAAATCCGGGCGGTCCAGCGAAGGACCTGGCCTGGAAACCCTGGTGCCACCCCCGCACCGGGCCCATGAGGCCGGACTTCCCTCGTCCCGGAAGAACGGCGTGCCGCAGCGGAGGAAGACGCCCTCGCAGTTGTCCTAGCTGCGGTTGAACTCGATATCGGCTGCCGTTTCCCCGAGACCGGGATGCACGAGCGCCGGGTCGATCCGCAGCCGGTCGAGGTGGCGGGACCGCTCCGCTCCGGACCTGACCCTCCAGCGTCGTTGGACGACATCGGACCGGACCGACGTCCCGAGAATTAACTGCTTGAATCGAGGTGCCGACCTGACCATGAGGACGGGATGAAGCGCGCCATCGTGCCGGTCCTATCGGTCTCGTGGCTGACGACCGTCCGTCTGGCCGCGGCGATCAGCCTCCAGCCCGACGGCTACCACGTCCACCCGGGCGACCGCATCCAGGACGCCGTCCAGCTCGCCGCCGCCAACCCGACGAACAAGGTCGTCAAGGTCCACGCCGGCGAATACCGGCCCGAGACCAAGCGCCAGGCGTTGGTGTGGTTGAACCGGCTCCACGACGGGGTCCGCCTCGAAGCGGTGGGGCAGGTGACCTTGACCGCCGCGAACCCGCAGCTGGCGCTGCCGTCGGAGCCCGGGTTCCCGGCGGTGGTCAACCACGTCCTCTATCTCGGCGACGGCATCTCGTCTAACACGGTGGTGAAGGGCTTCCGCATCACCGGCGCGAACGGGTTCGTGACCAAGGAAGGCACGCGAGAGATGGAGCCGGACCGGACCCTGCCCAAGAACCACTTCTTCTACTCCGACGGCGGCGCGGTCAAGATCTTCGGGCGGTCGTATCCCGTGCTCAAAGGCCTGGAGATCGTGGACAACTTCACCAGCCCTTGCGGCGCGGGGATCTCGGTCCAGCACCAGGGGCAAAAGCAGGGCGAGGTCGTGGTCGAGGATTGCGTCTTCCTCCGCAACCGCGCGCAGGGCACAGGCTCGGCGGTCGACCTCCTGGCGGGCAGCGCGGCGCGGCTTCGCAACTGCCTCTTCGTGGCGAACGTCTCCAACGTCGGCGACGATCCGGTGGCCAAGACGTCGGGCGAGCGGCCCTTCGTGAACAACGGCGTGCTGACGATCTTCTGGAGGTCCCGCGCGGTCGTGGAGCGATGCACCTTCACTGGCAACCGGAACGGCGTCGACGATATGGGCGGCGAGAGCAGCTACACGGCGTGCGTCTTCGCCGACAACATGCTCGACACCGGCCTCAAGGGCTTCGGCCGCTACGCGCTGGCGGTGAACGCCGGTGCCAAGGCCACCGGATGCCTCGTCCGCGGCAAGCTCCACGACGTGCGACGCGACGTGTCGGCCACCGACAACGTCCTCGATGCGCCGGCGCCGGCGTTCGACGCGGCGTTCGTGCCGTCGGCTCCGGAGTACGCCAAAGCCGGCTACCGGCCCGTCGCCGCGAAAAGCTCCGCGCCATGACCAGCGCGGTCAGCGGTCCTCGGTGATGGTGAGCGACGTGCCGGCCTTCACCGGTGCGGCGAGCGTTTGCCGGCGGCCCGACGGCCAGAGAACTTCGACGGCATCGGCTTGGGAGGCATCGTCCAAACCGAAGTAGAGCGGCAACGAGCTTTGCGACAGATAGCCGGATTTCCCGTCGTGGAAGCGCGTGTACGTCCTCGCACCGCAGCGGACTTTCACGGTCGCACCGAGACCGTCGCGGTTGGAGACGGTGCCGACGAGACGGATGCTCAGGTGACGGACGACCCGCTTCGCGCTGAGATCGCTGACCAGCACCTGCGGCCGGTCGTTCCATTCGTTGGTCACCAGGTCGAGGTCGCCGTCGCCGTCCAGGTCGAACGCGACCGACGAGCGCGAGCTGAGCGTCCCGGTCACGCTGACCAGGCCGGTCTTTCCTTTGCTGAGGGCATGGGTCTTGTCCGCGCCGTAAGCGTCGAGGGTGAAGAACTCCTTCTCGATCCGGCCGTCCTTCCGCGGCTCCACGCCGACGACGTACTCGGCGTCGACGAAGCGTTTGCCGCCGTCGTTGAGCAGGACGGAGTTGATGGCGTAGCGCATCGGATACCCCATGCCGGCGGTCACGAAGACGTCCTCGTATCCGTCGGCGTTGAGGTCGGCGACGCTGATGCCCCACGGCCAGTAGGTCTCGGCTCCGACGGCTCCGGAGACCTCGGCGAAACGACCTTGGCCGAGGTTCTGGAAGAAGGCGTTGCCGAGGATGTTGTTGGAAGCGCTCAGGCGGGTGGCGGCGTTCCACTCGGCCGAACACCACACGTCGCTCTTCTGCTTGTCGAACTTGGGGCTGAAATCCTGGTCGCCCGCCTTGATCTGGCCCGAGGCCATGTCCGAATGCATGTCGGTGACGAAGAGGTCCATCAGGCCGTCGAGGTCGCGGTCGAAGAACTTCAGGCCCATCGAGCCCCACGGCGTGCGCGGGAAAACCGACGCGGCCTTGTCGACGAAGCGCTGGCCGCGGTCGTTGCCGTAGAACTTGTCCGCGCCCGACATGTTCGCGACGTAGAGCTCGGGGTAGCCGTCGAGATCCAGGTCGCAGAACGTCGCGTCGCCGCTCCAGCCGCGATGCTCCAGGCCCATCTTGGACGAGACGTCCTCGAAGCGTCCGCCGCCCAGGTTCCGGTACAACACGCTCTGCTCGCCCCGCGCCGGGAACTGCCAGCCTTGGAACGCGTCGACGCGCCCGAGGTAGAAGCCGCCGCGGCCCTTCTCGTTCCGCGTGTAGGCGCCGACGTTGACCACGAAGAGGTCGAGCAGACCGTCTCGGTCGAAATCGAAGAAGACCGCGCCGGACGAATGGGCGGCACGCTTCACCGTCAGCCCGGCCTTGGCCGTGATGTCCTCGAACTTTCCGCCGCCGAGATTATGGAACAACACGTTGCCGGTGCGCACCGACGTGACGAAGAGGTCCGGCCGGCCGTCGTTGTCGATGTCGGCGAACGAGGCGGCGACGCCGATCCGGCCTTCGGTCCCGACGCCGGCGCTCGCCGTGATGTCCTCGAACTTTCCGCCGCCCAGGGTCCGGAAGAGCCGGCTCGATCCGAGCTGGTCCACGAGATAGATGTCCGTCCGGCCGTCGCCATCCACGTCCGCGGCGGCGATCCCGTTGCCGTGGTCGTAGTGGACGGCCATGTAGTTCTTGGCCGCGTCGTCCACCGGATGGTGCTCGAACCGGATCCCGCTATCGTCCGCGCGATCGGTGAACGTGAAGTCGTGGAAGGTGCTCCACGACTTCGCGGCCTCGACCTGCCGCGCGCGGTTCTCCTCCAACGAACGCAACGTCTCCGCGGTCTTGCCGAAGGGGTTGACGACCTGCTTCGCCGCTGCCGGTCCGGCTGCGAGCAATGTCGTGGCCGCGGCAGTCTGGGCCAGAAAGCTCGCCCATCGGCGCGCTCGGAACAGGGTCGAGAGGTTCATGGCAGGTCAGGGTTTCGCGGGCCGTTGGGGGATCCGGGCGAGTGCCATGCGGAAGCCGACGAAGTGGATCCCGCTGGCGGGCGGCATCATGAACCGGCTCGAGGCGCGGGCGAAAGGAGCGTCTTTGTCCCAGCCGCCGCCCTTGAAGAGCTTGAACTTGTTCGTCGACGGGCCGATGGGATCGACGAGAGCCGTCGCCGGGTACGGCTCGAACCAATCGAGGCACCATTCCCACACGTTGCCGTGCGTGTCGTAGAGGCCCCAGGCGTTCGGGCGCTTCTGGCCGACGGGATGCGTCTGTCCGTCGCTGTTCTCGCCGGTCCACGCAAAGGTGTCGGCCAGTGTCACATCGTCTCCGAAGTTGAAGAGGTTGGTCGAACCCGCGCGGCAGGCGTACTCCCACTCGGCTTCGTACGGCAGCCGGTACTCGTGGTCGGCCGGAAGGCGTCCGGCGGCCCGTTCGCGCTGCGTGACGACCGCGCAGTAGTTGCTCGCGTCGACGAAGCTCACCTTCTCGACCGGGCGGTTGGGATCGCCGGTGAAATGGCTCGGGTTCTTGCCCGTCACGGCCATGAACTCGCCCTGCGTCACCTCGTACCGCCCTATCCAGAAATCGCGGGTCAAGGTCACCGGATACTTCACCCGCATGAAGCTGCCCGCGCGGATCGGGACCATGTTGGTCAACGGCACGAGCACCGGCGTCGCCGGTACGCCCGAGGCCGATCCACCCGCCCGCCCGGCGTCGCCGCAGCCGGATAGGATGACGGCCAAGGCCAGCGCGACGGCGGCGAGGGCGATGGGCTTGGGACGTTGCGAAGGCGGGCAGTTGGATTTCATGGGACGGTTCCGACGCGGACTTCAAGTTGGTCCGGGGCGAGAGGGACGAGCTGCACGCGGCCATCGGGCCAGCGGACTTGGACCCCGGTGGGCGAACCTTGGCGGCCGAGCACCTGCGTGGTGGAATCTTGCGAGCCGTAGCCCGTGCCGGACGTGACGCAGCGGCGCGGGCCTTCGTGCCCGTCGGCGTTGACGAGCCGGAGCGACGCGCCCACCGCGTCGGGGTTGGCAGCCGGGCCGCGGAGCACGACGCGGAGGCCGGGCTTCGCGCCATGGTTCGCGTAGAGCCGGGTCCGCGAGTTGTTCTGCGAGACGGCGATGTCGGTGCGGCCGTCGTGGTCGAAGTCGACGAGCGCCGCGCCGCGTTGTTCGCCGAGCACGCGGATCCCGGAGACCGACGCGTCCACGGCAGTGAACGTTCCGTCGCCGTTGCCGCGCAACCAGAGGCCGCGGCCGTCGTCGTCGCGCGAGATGTCGGACATCGTGCCGAACCGGTTCTGGCTGCAGAAGACGTCCTCGAATCCGTCGCCGTCGAGGTCGCCGACGTTCACCGAGAAGACCGGCGCGAGCTGCGCCTCGCGCGGCAGCGGTCGCGCCTCGAAACGTCCGCCGCGGTTGAGGAAGACCATCGACTCCGCCGTGCTCGCCCCGACATGCGCCGCCTTGTCGAAGGCCGCGCCGAGGATCTCGCGCACGGTCGCCGCGCCGAAGGCCTCGTGCGTCGGGAACTTCGTCCGCAGGTCCGGGAACAAGCGTTCCAGCGCGGTCCGGTCGCGCGACGGCATCCATGCATCGCCACGTTGCCACGCTTCGAGCACCTGGAACGCGCCGTCGCCGCCCAAGGCGCCGTAGAACAACCGCTCGTGACCCGGCCGGTGCAGCTCGTGGACGGTGTTGCGGCCGCGGTTGCCACAGACGAGGTCCATCTTGCCGTCGCCGTCGAAGTCGCCAGCGGCGATGCCGGTCCACCAACCGGTCAGCTTGGAGAGACCCCAGGCCTCGGTGACGTCGCGGAACTTCCCGTGGTCGTTGTGGAAGATCCGCACCGGACCCCATTCCATCGCCAACGCGAGGTCCGGTGCGCCGTCGTCGTCGAGGTCGACGAAGGTCGCGCCGGCGACGAGGCCGATCTTGGCGAACGGCTCGCCACGGTCCGGGTCGGGCACGAGCCGGCCCTTGTCGTTCGTCCAGATCGACGACGATACCCCTTCGGGATAACGGCCCTGCTGGAAGCGTCCGCCGATGAAGAGGTCGAGGTCGCCGTCGCCGTCGATGTCCGCCACAGCCATCGGGCCCGGGACCGCGGTGCCGGCGGGAGAGCGCTGGACCTGCATCAAGTTCGTCGCCGTGAACGAAAGCAGCTCGGTGCCGATGATGCCGTCCGCCAGATGGTTCGCCGCCGCGACGAGCAACCTCCGCCCGCCGACACCGTCGGGCCACCCGATCGCGGCGCTCTGGTCCACGGTCAAGACCGGGGCGAGGCCCAGTTTCTTGAAGCCGTGGCCGCCCTCGTTCCGGTACACCGCCAAGCCTCCGCCCGCGCCGCCGGTGACGCAGAGGTCGTCCCAGCCGTCGCCATCGAGATCGGTCCAGCTGATCCCCGGGCCTTGTCGGCTGAGGCGTCGTGGGGCGCCTTCTTGCGCGGCCCAATCGTCGGGCGCTTCCTCCGTGTGGACATGCCCGAGCTTTTCGCTCACATCGGTGAACATGGTGAGCGGCTTGGATGCCGGAGCGTTCGCGGCGGCGCGGACGGCCGACGCTTCGTCGATCTCGTAGACGCGGTCCGGTTCGACGCCGTCGACGACGCTCTTGCTGCCATCGCGCCAGGCCACCTCGATCCGCAACGGCGCCGAAGAGCCCCGCGGAGCCGCGAATACTCGCACCGGCTGGTCGCCCGAGAGGTACCGGCCGCCGGCCATCATCTCCTGCGCCTGCGCCTTCGGGCCGCCGGTCAGCTGGATGCGCGCGCCGATGCCCTGCGTGTTCGGCGCCTTGCCGCGCAGCCGCACTTGGACACGGCCGGCGGAGGCATCGTTGCGATAGAGGCCGGCGGGTTCGTTGAGGTTGTTCACCACGAGGTCGAGATCGCCGTCGTTGTCGAGGTCGCCGAGCGCCATGCCGTACGAGACGCCCGCGTGGTCGAACCCCCAGCGATCGCCCGCGGGCTCGAAGGTGCCGTCGCCTTTGTTGCGGAAGACGCCGTTCTTCGTCCGCCAGCGCGGATGCATCTGCATCGAGCGCTTGAGCTGCGCGTCGGTGAAACGGCGGCGCCCGGTCTTGATCCCGTTGCTGCTGTCCTGGTCCATCACGTCGAACTCGAAGCCGTTCGTGAAGAGCAGGTCCTCGTACCCGTCGAGGTCCACGTCGAGAAAGATCGCGGTCCAAGTCCAGTCGGTGGCGGCGACGCCGGCCATGAAGGCGGATTCGGAGAAGGACCCGTCGGGCCGGCCGAAGAAGAGCGTGTTGCGGTTGAACTGCGGGCGCGCGTCGGGCAGCTCCAGCTCCGCCGGTGCCGGACGGTCGCGGACCAGCTGGGTCGTGCGCTTGGCGTGCTCGCGCGCCAGCATGTCCACGACGAAGAAGTCGTCGTTCCCGTCGCGGTCCACGTCGGCGAAATCCATGCCCATCGACGAGCGGCTCGTGTGGCGGAGGAGACCGGGCGCGAGCAGACGGAACGTGCCCTTGCCGGTGTTGATCCAGATGCGGTCGGGCGACGTGTTGTCGTTGCACACGTACAGGTCGGGGAAGCCGTCGCGGTCGATGTCGCGGAACATCACGGCCAGCCCCCAGTCGCGGAACGGCGGGATCGGTTTCCCTTGCTCGTCCATGAACGTGCCCGGCTCGTCCTGGATCGCGGTGAAACGGCCTTTGCCGTCGTTGCGGTAGAGCCCGTGGACCTCCGGAAGCTCGCGGACCTTGCCGTCCGGCAGCGCCTCGAAACGTCCGGCCCAGCGCGGTGAGCGCGTGGATTCGCCGTTGACCTTCGAGACCTCCCATTGCTCCCCGCGCTTGGCCACCGCGAAACGCGTCGTCGGATCGGCCAGCAGCATCGCGTCGATGAAGTGCGTGCAGTAGAGGTCGAGGTCGCCGTCGCCATCGATGTCGGCGAGCGCCATCGAGGTGGCGGACGCGGTGCGCGAAAGGCCCGAATCCTTCCGCTCCGTGAAGTTCCCTTTGCCGTCGTTCAGGAACAACCGGGTGCCGGCGGCGATGCCGTTCACCAGCAGGTCGAGGTCGCCATCGCCGTCGACATCCGCGAAGCAGGCGCCGGTCGAGATCTGGCCGGGGCACGCCGCGTCGCCCAAAGGGACCTCCTGGAACTTCCAGCCGCCGAGGTTCCGGTAGAGCCGGTTGGGCGCCTGCAGGCTGCAGAGGTAGATGTCGGCCCAGCCGTCGCCGTCGATGTCGCCGACCGCGACGCCGGCGCCGTTGTGGGCGACGGCGTTGGTCAGATAGGCGTCGCCGCGCAGCAGGTTGGTGAAATCCAGCCCGGTGACCGCGGGCTTCATCTCGGTGAACCCGACGTGGCTTCCTGGGTCCGCACCGACCTTGAAAGAGCGATGGCCGGTGCCCGCCGACCAGCCGACCGCGTCCGCTGCCCGGCCGAAGATGCCGAGGCAAAGCATCAACAAGGCACAGGCGCACACGGCTCGTCTCACCGGAAAACTAGACCAGCCGCATCCCGGAGGGTCAATCGCGGCGGGTCGCCGAGGTCCCGGGACAAAGCGCTTTGAAATCGGCGCGGGTTGCGGCAAGCTCACTTCCCGATGGATCCGAAGAAATTGGCCCAGCTGTGCCGTGACTACGCCGAGAACAAGAAGGCCGAGAACGTGGTGGTGCTCGACGTGCGCAAGCTGTCGAGCGTGACGGACTTCTATGTGATCGCCTCCGGTTCGAGCGCACCGCATCTGAGGGCCATCGAATCCGAGGTGTTCGACCGGCTCCAAAAGGAGCACGGCGTCCAACCGACGGTCATGGACGGCGCGTCCGGCGAATCGTGGATCGTCGCGGACTTCTTCGACGTGATCGTCCACCTGATGAAGAGCGACGTCCGCGAACGCTACGACCTCGAGGGCCTCTGGGGAGACGCTCCTCGCGTGGCCAAGCCGCGGGCGAAGAAGAAGACCGCGGCTTCCGTCGAGGCCTGAGCCTCGACTGGTGCTAGAGCCCGGCGCGCCGGAGTTTGTCCATGCGCGGTGCCGCCGGTGTCTCGACCGTTCGCCACAGATAGAGCAGCACACCGGCCGTGAGCAGCAGGTTCATGCTCTGCGAGACTCCGTGCCAAGCCCCGAACGACTTCCCGGCTTCCGCCTTCTGGGCCGCCGTGGTGTTGGTCGCGTACTTCACCGCATGCAGATCCTTGAGCTTCGGCTGGAGCCACAGGCCTCCGGCGAGACCGAGCGCCACCAAACCGGTGAGCAGGATTGCCCCGAAACGTCCCGGATGTTTGCCCGCGTAGAGCCATCCGAGGACCAGATGCGCCACGGCGACGCCAGCGCAGACGGCCTGTAGCACGAAGTAGCGCCCGAGGACGATCTGGGCGACCCGGCCGGCGTGGTACCGGGGCATCAGCTCCAGCATCTCTGGGGAGAAGAACGCCGGCCCGGCGGCGAACGTCAGGAAGATGGCCGATCCGAACCAGACCGAGGCGTTCACGATCCCCAGGAACCTCAGCGCAGCGAGCATGGCGGCAGGCTATGCCGGCGGACCACGACCCGCCAAGCTTGCCGGGCGCGGAATTTAATGTTGCTCGGCGGAGTTCCCCCGATACGTTTCGGAGCTTTCGTACCGTCCAGATTGTCGCGATGAACATCGAACTCACCAAATTAGCCCTAGAAAAGGTCGGCAACCCCCACATCTTGGTGAACCTCGTCTCCCGACGGGTCCGTCAACTCAATAGCGGGGCAGGCGGATCGTGCCGCCCTCTGGTCAACGTGACCGCCGGGATGGGCGCTGCCGACATCGCCATGCTGGAGCTCATCGAAGAGAAGATCGGCTGGGAGATGGCACCTTCCGACACCGACCCGGAACCGGTCGTGGCTCCCAAGAAGCGCGCCCGCCGCGCCGCCCCCAAGGCGGCCTGAGCTGCGTACTGATTTCCGCAGCCGGAGGGCCATGCTCTCCGGCTGTTTTCGTTCATGGCCGACATCCTCACCAACTCCAAGGCGCGCCGCGACTACCACATCCTCGACACCTTCGAGGCGGGCATCGTGCTGCACGGGACGGAGATGAAGTCGTTGCGGGCCGGCAAGGGTCAGATCGCCGACGCCTTCGCACGGGTGGACAAGGACGAGGTGTGGTTGCACAACGCCCACATCGACGAGTACTCCCACGGCAACCTGAACAACCATGCGCCGAAAGCCCCGCGCAAGCTGCTGCTGCACCGACGGGAGATCCGCAAGCTCGCCGAACTGGCCAAGGTCAAGGGCCACACCATCGTGCCCCTGTCGTTCTACTGGAAGGGCAGCTTGGTGAAGGTCCAGATAGCGGTCGGCAAGGGCAAGGCCGAGTACGACAAGCGCGACGACATCAAGAAGCGCGAGGCCGACCGAGAGCTCAAGCAGGTGCTGATGCATCGGGCAAAGGGCCGTTGAGCATCCGATGTTCGCGCGGCACGGGCGACCGCCCATGTGGCCCGCGCAGGAGATGACCGGTGCATCCGGTGCTCCGGACGACATCCATTTCAGGCGTGGCACCGGCTCGAGGCGGAGGCACGTCTCCGCGAGGCCGGGCAGATGCCGGCTGGGCGCCAGCCGGCATCTGCCTATTTCTCCGGTCGTCGCCGAGCTTACGGTATCTCGACCTGCTCCTCGCCGCACCCGAGCGCGCCGAATGGAAACAATCTAGCGCAGGCGTCCCGCCCTCCGGTTTTCCGGTCGTCCCGTCCGGTGGTTTTGGCGGCAAGACGCCGGCCGGACTCGCAGCCGAGACGTCTGCGTTGTTTTCCTGCCTGCACGCCGTCGCCCAGCGCGGTGCGAAGAGGTCCGGATGGTGTGTGCCGGGCGACCTGCTCCTCGAAATCGCCTTCAACCGCGTCACTTTTGGTCTCGCTGCACTTTTCAAACGCCTTCTACAGCTGGGCAACAACCGGTCAGCCCGCCTGGACCGGGGCGCCGTGGGGCGGCGGCGGTCCGAACTTCACGCCGCGGTAGATCTCGGCGACGGCCAACGTGATGCCGAGCGGTTCGATGACCAAGGTCGTCTCCAGGCCCTCCGCCGTGGAGAGCCGCCAGAATCCGTCGCCCGCACGGATGAACAACTCCAACCGCGGTGTGAACGGGTCCGCGAGCAGATAGGCCTGGAGCGAAGGCATCCGGCGATAGTGCGCGAACTTCCCGCCCCGGTCGTAGGCCTCGGTCGAGGGCGAAAGCACTTCGACGAGCAGGACTGGATTGGTGACGGTGTCTCTCTCTCCGTCGGCGAACTCCAGTTCGCCGCAGACCACCGAGACATCTGGATAGGTGTGCAGCCCTGTCTCCTCGACCTTGATGCGGAGGTCGCTGCTGTAGGGATTGCACCCTCGGCCTCCGAGGCGCATGCCCAGTTCGCGCGTGACATTGGCCCCGATCAACGCGTGCGTCGGCGTGCCGCCGGCCATGTCGTGGACCTCGCCGTTGATGAACTCATGCTTGGTCGCGGCGCCACGCTCTAAGGCGAGGAACTCCGCCCCGGTCATGCGCGGTATTGGTTCGGGCAAACCCATGTCAGGAGGCTGCGGGGCACCGGCGACCCGGTCAAGCAGCGGCGAGACGCTACGCGAGGAGGTCCTTCACCAGCTTGCCGTGGACGTCGGTGAGGCGGAAATCGCGGCCGGCATGGCGGAAGGTGAACTTCTCGTGGTCGAACCCGAGCAGGTGCATGATCGTGGCGTGCAGGTCGTGGACGTGGACCTTGTCCTCGGCCGCGGCGAACCCGAACTCGTCGGTCGCGCCGTGGACATGCCCGCCTTTCACGCCGCCGCCGGCCATCCACATGCTGAAGCCGTGGTTGTTGTGGTCGCGGCCGTTCTGCTTGCCGGCGTTGGCACCGGGCGTGGGCAGCTCCACCGTGGGCGTGCGGCCGAACTCGCCGCCCGAGATGACCAAGGTCTCCTCCAACATGCCGCGGTCCTTGAGATCGGTGAGCAGCGCGGCGATGGCCTTGTCGCACTGGTCGGCGAGCTTGCGGTGGCCGGTCTCGATGTCGTCGTGGTTGTCCCAGGGTTGTCCGCTGCCGTGCCAGACCTGCACGAAGCGCACGCCGCGCTCAAGCAACCGGCGGGCGATGAGGAGCTGCCGGGCCTGCACGCTGTCGCCGTAGCGCTGCCGCGTGGCCTCGGTCTCGCGCATGATGTCGAAGGCGTCGGCCGCCTCCATCTGCATGCGGTAGGCGAGCTCGAAGCTCTGCACGCGCGCCTCGATCTGGGCGTCCTTGGCGCGCGCCTTCTTGTGGCGCTCATTGAGCTGCTGGAGCAGGTCGAGCTGGGCGCGTTGCTGCGGGAGCGTCGTGTGACGGTTGTCGATGTTCTCGATCAACTTCTCGAGCTTCGTGTGCTCGGTGTTGATGTACGTGCCCTGGTAGGTGCCGGGGAGGAAGCCGCTCTGCCAGTTCTGCGATTCCTGGATAGGATAGCCGCCGGGGCACATGGCGATGAAGCCGGGGAGGTTCTGGTTCTCGGTGCCGAGGCCGTAGGTGGTCCAGGAGCCCATGCTCGGCCGCGGCAACCGCGCTTCGCCGCAGTTCATCAGGAGCAGCGACGGCTCGTGGTTCGGCACGTCGGCGTGCATCGAGCGGATGACGCACAGGTCGTCCGCGTGCTGCGCCGTGTGGCGGAAGAGATCGCTGACCTCGAGACCTGACTGGCCGTATTTCTGGAACTTGAAAGGCGACTTCCACGCGGCGCCGGTCTTGCGCTCGGTGGCGTGGTGGATGGGGATCTCCTTGCCGTGGTACTTATCGAGGGACGGCTTGGGGTCGAACGTGTCCACGTGCGACGGGCCGCCGTTCATGAAGAGATGGATCACCCGCTTGGCCTTGCCCGCGAACTGCGGGGCCCGAGGCGCGAGCGGATTGGTGAAGTCGCCCCCGGCCTGCGCCGCGAGCGGGCCGCCGGTCATCGAGGCCAGGCCCAACGCCCCCATGCCCATGCCGCAGCGGTGGAGGAACTCGCGGCGCGTGAGGGCGAGATGTCCGGGGTCGGAAGGATGATGGCTCATGGCGACAAGGTCGTCCGCAACCGACGGGCCGCTCGCAGGGCGGATTCAACGGGCCTGACGACGCCAAAGGCTACCACGCACGACGGGGCGGGCAACGGAGGGATCCGGGCAAAAAAAAGGCGGGTCCTCGCGAGGCCCGCCGTGGTGATGCGACGCGGATCAGGCGCCGTACTTGTCGAACATCTTGGCGTTCGCCTGCATCAGGCGCATGAGGTACTTCGCTTCGAAGATGCCCAGGCTGCCGGAGTTCGCGCCGGTCTCGGTGAAGCGCGCGAGCTTGTCGGAGCCGCTGCCGGCCGCGTGCAGCAGCACGGGCTGCGGATGCCACGAGTGGCCCTTCAGCGAGCACGGCGTCGAGTGGTCGCCGGTGATGGCGATGACGTCGGGCTTGCGCGCGAGCAGGATGGGCAGCGCCTCGTCGAAGTCCTCGATGGCCTTCACCTTGGCGGCGAAGTCGCCGTCCTCGCCCGCCTTGTCGGTGTATTTGTAGTGGATGAAGAAGTAGTCGTAGTTCTCGTACTCGGCGACGTAGCGCTCGAACTGCTGGGCGATCGTCTCGGGTCCCTCGATCTTCGTCATGCCGACGAGCTGGCTCAGGCCTTTGTACATCGGATACACGGCCAGGGCGGCGGCCTTGAGGCCGTAGCGCTGCTGGAAGGTGGGGATGTCCGGCTGGTGCGCGACGCCGCGCATGAGGAAGCCGTTCGCGGGCTTCTCCTTGGCGAGCAAGGGCAGGGCGGCCTTGTAGAAATCGGCCACGAGCTTCGCGACCTTCTTCTGGCCGGCGTTCTTCGGATCGACCGGTTTTGCCTCGGCAAGGGGCAGACCCTCGCGGTTCGGATCGGTGTCGGTGAGCGGCCCTTCGAGGCCGGCGCCGCGGAACACGACGACGAAGCGGTGTTCCTTGCCCGGGTAGATGAAGACCTGCGAGGTGCCGATCTTCTTGATCTTCGCGGAAAGGATCTTGCACAGGCGCTCGCAGACCTCGGTCGCGATGCGGCCGGCGCGGCGGTCGGTGACGAGGCCCTTGGCATCCATCGTGCAGAAGTTGGCGCGGGCGGCGACGTCGCCGTTCTTGAGCTCGATGCCGAGGCCGAGCGTCTCGATCACGCCGCGGCCGACCTCCCACTCGATCGGGTCGTAGCCGAACAGCGCGAGATGGCCGGGGCCGGAACCGGGGGTGATCCCGGGTGCGGCGGGGATCATCCGGCCTTGGGCGACGCCTTGGGCGACGAGGGCGTCCAGGTTCGGGGTGCGCGCGGCTTCGAGCGGGGTCATCCATCCCTGCTCGCGGGTGGCGATGTCGCCCAATCCGTCGAGGACGATGAGGGCCATCTTGGCCCCGGTCTTGACCTGTAGTTTCGCGTAGACGTCGTCGAGTTTGCTCATAAAACGGGTCGGAGGTTAGGGGGCCGGGCCGCACGGTCAACCGCCGTTCCGGTGACGGGACACCGCGGTGTTGCCAAACGGAAGCCCCGCCCCGAACGTCCCCCCGCCCGATGGAAGCCCTTCTTTCCCGCCCCGCCGCCCCCGTCCCTGCGCGTCCCGCCGTCGCGGGCATCCCGCTACGCCCGCGTCTGCCCGAGTGGCTCAAGGTGCAGTTGCCCACCAGCAGCGCCTTCACCAAGACCCGCACGCTGCTGGACGACCTCAAGCTCCACACCGTCTGCGAGAGCGCGAAGTGCCCGAACCATTGGGAATGCTGGAGCAAAGGAACCGCGACTTTCATGATCGCCGGCGACCGCTGTACCCGCGCCTGCGGCTTCTGCGCGGTCAGCACGGCGAAACCGCTCGCGCTCGAGGCCGACGAACCGCGCCGGGTGGCCGAGGCGACCCGCCGGATGGGCCTCAAGCACGTGGTCATCACCGCCGTCGCCCGTGACGACCTCGCCGACGGCGGGGCCGACCACTTCAAGCAGACCATCGCCGCCGTCCGCGAACTGAACCCCGGCATCATCATCGAGGTGCTCGTGCCCGATTTCCTCGATCGCGATTGGGCCATCGACCTCGTGCTCGACGCCGCGCCGCACATCTACAACCACAACCTCGAGACGGTCCGGCGGCTCACGCCGAGCGTGCGCCATCGCGCGACCTACGACCGCTCGCTCGCCGTGCTGGCCAAGGCCAAGCAGCGCGGAGGCGGATCGATGCACACGAAATCGGGGATGATGCTCGGCCTCGGCGAACGACGCGACGAGGTGCTCGATTCGATGCGCGACCTGCGCGCCGCGGACGTGGACATCCTCACGCTCGGCCAATATCTCCAGCCGACGCTGAAGCATCTGCCCGTGGCCGAGTTCGTGAAGCCCGCGGTCTTCGCCGAGCTCAAACAACTGGGCGAGGAGATGGGGTTCATCCACGTAGCCAGCGGCCCGCTCGTCCGCAGCTCGTACCACGCGGACGAGTTCTCGCCGGCCCACGCGGCCTGAGCAGCCTGCCCGATGAGACTTCGCGGCCTCCTCTTGTCGCTGCTCGCGGCCGGGATGGCCGTCGCGACGTTCGCGGCACCGCTCGACCTGCCAAAGCTCTTGGAAGAGATCCGCGCGAAGCACCGGTTGCCCGCGCTCGCCTGCGCCGTCGTCCGGTCGAACGTCGTGGTCGCGCAAGCCGTCGTGGGCGTCCGCAAAGCCGGCGCTCCGACGCCTGTCACCGCGGCCGACGTGTGGCACCACGGATCGCTCACGAAGTCCATGACGGCCATGCTCGCGGCCTTGCTGGTCGAGGAAGGCAAGATCGCCTGGACCGACACGCTCGCCGGCGTTTTCCCTGCCGACGCGCCGAAGATGGATCCGGCCTGGCGGTCGGTGACGTTGGAGCAATTGCTCGGCCACCGCGGCGGCGCGCCGGACCAGGCGTGGCTCGAGGAGAAAGGCTTGTGGGGAAAGTTCTGGAAGGCCCCCGGTCCGCCTCGTGAGCAGCGGCGATGGCTGCGCGAAGCCGTCACCGCGCTCCCGCCGCAACACGAACCGGACACCGCGCACGTCTACTCCAACACCGGCTACATCCTCGCTGGCGCGATGCTGGAGGAGCGCGCGGGCAAGCCGTGGGAAGACCTCGTCACCGAGCGCGTGTTCCGGCCGCTTGGGATGAAGTCGGCCGGTTTCGGCGCGCCCGGAACGGCCGGCACGGTGGACCAACCGTGGGGCCACACGTGGTCGTGGCCATTGAGGAATCCGCAGCCGGTCGCGCCCGGGCCTCAGGCGGACAACCCTCCCGGCCTCGGACCGGCCGGCACCGTGCATTGTTCGCTCCCGGACCTGACCGCCTATCTGATGGCCCATGTCTCCGGCGACCTCGGCCGGCCGACGCCGCTGGGTCTGCCGTCCGTTGCATGGCGCAAGCTGCACACCGCGTTGGCCCTGCAGGATTACGCTCTCGGCTGGGGCGTGGCCCGGAGGAGTTGGGCCGGTGGCGATGCGTTGAACCACACCGGCTCGAACACGATGTGGTTCAGCAACGCGTGGCTGGCTCCTCGCCGTGACTTCGCGGTGGTGGTGCTCACCAACATCGGCGGAGACGCCGCCGCAAAAGCGACGGACGAGGTCGCCGCCAAGGTGATCGCGGCGTACCTCCACTGACTTTGGGGTGGTCGTCCATAGAGCACCAGCCGCACCGGATGGTCCAGATGCCCATCCAAAGTGGTGAGGATCCGCGAGGCGTTATCAATCGCTCAGGACAAGTGGTGCGGCCGGATCCACTGCGTCACTGTCTCCACGCCGCGACGTGTGATGCCGGTCATGGTGATGAAGCGGGTGGGATGCGGGAACACCCCCGGTCTGGGCGGAGGAGTGACCGGCAAGAGCGCGGTCAATCTCGGCCAAAATGGATTGTCCGGCTCGTATCTGCGACCGGCGTGCGCCACATAGCTCACGACCTGCTCGCAGCGTTCCAGGCGGGCGTGGCGGGCCAGGTCTTCGGGCTCGTTGCTGGCGGCACCCAGCATGGCCGCGCCGAGGCGCAGCGTCCGCGGGGCATAGCGCAAGGCCGGGTTGAGCAAGGCCAAGGCGAGTTCCGAATCCGACAGGTCGCTCCGTGAAACGGTGGCCGCCGGCAGCGGCGAACCGTCGTGGTAATGATCACAGCCTCGTTGGATAGCCGCGAGTTCGAGACCTGCTGCGTCCAGCCCCAACCTCCGCGCCTTCTGCAGGAGCGGCGACAGGTGCGCGGTCGTGCCGAGCTTCTCCGCCAGCGTCGGGATCTTGGCCTCGTTCATCGCGGGCGGAGTCTACGCGACCAGCAGGCTCAGTAAACCCCTTCGACGATGTTCGCCGTCATCGCGCCGAACGGGCGGACGTCGCCGACGCCGTCCCACGCGTACGGAGGACGCGGCGCGCGGCGGATGGCCTCGTCGCGTTCGAGGAAGCGCGGCATGAAGAACTCCTTCGTCAGCGTGGTGAGCTCGACGCGGCCGAACTCGCCGTAGCCGACGACCTCGGCGGTGGCGTCCGGCTGCACGACGCGCAGCACCGCGCGGGGCTGCGGCGCGTAGTAGGTCACGCTGAAGTTGTCCTCGGGCTGCAACGGAACGCTCGCGGCGAGGCCCATGAGGGTGTTGCCGTAGGTCGGATAGAAACCGATGCGGCCTTCGAGCAGCTCCTCGACGAGGAAGCGGACCTCCTGCGGCTTCATCGAGGTGCCGCCGCAGAACACGCCGCGGATGCCGGCATCCCAGAGGTTCACCTTCTCGGCCAGCGCCTCCAGCAGCTTGGGCGTGGTGAAGAGGCCGCTGACCTTGCGGTGTTTCATGATGGTCTCCGCCTGGGCCACGACATGGGCCATGTATTGCTTGGCCACGTCGAACTGCTTGTTCGTGATGAGCTTCTTCACGAAGCGCGGGTCGAGGTCGATGAAGTAGCAGGAGCTGCCGCGGACGTTGGCGAGGTGCTCGATGGCGAGGCGGAGCCGGCGCGGGCCGGTCGGGCCCATCATCAGCCAAGCGCCGCCGCGCGGGAAATGCGCGTCGGAGATCTTGTCGCTGAACTCGGAGTAGTCGACCTTGTAGTCGTCCCAGCCGATGCGCTGCTTGGGCATGCCGGTGGTGCCGCCGGTCTCGAAGATGTTGAAGGGCCTGCCCTTGAACGCGGCCGGTACCCAGACCTCGGGCTGGAGGTCGCGCAGGAACTCGTCCTGGAAGTGCGGGAACTTCAGGACGTCGGCGAATGACTTGATCTCTTGGCGGGGATCCCAGTTCTTCGCGGCCCAAGCGAGCCAGAACGGCGAGCCGGTCTCGGGGCTGAAGTGCCAGCGGATGATCTCGAGGAGGTGCGCGTCGAGGCGTGATTGGGCGGCTGCGACGGCTTCAGGGGCGACGGTGGGGATGGGCATAATTGAAAGTGTTGACCGAAGTATTCTTTAAACCAACGACTGCGGCGGGAACCAAGCTCGGAGCTGTCCGGTCACAGCCTTGAAGGTTGGGCTGCATTGCCAATCTGCCAAACTTGCGACTTCCGCGATGCGGGCATAATCCTGAGGGCGCGGCCTCCGTTTCAAGCTCCGGACGCAGACGAACTCGAGAAGTTCTTTCGGCGATCTTCGCTTCGCTGATTCGACGGTCTCGCCTCGGCTGCCTGAAAAGTCTTCAACCCATACCCCGAGTTTGCCCCTGTCGCCGGCCGGGAGCCATTTCTCGATCGCTGCTGGATTGTGCCACAGCCATTCCTCCAGTTCCGGATCGATCGACACGCCGGACGAGATCCCTTTCCAGCTGATCGCGTCGAGACGGGAACAGAGGGCCGCGGCCGAACTTTCTGCCGTCGCCTTGCGCTCTTGTCCGCTGCCATGGAAATCCCAGAGCATGAGGAGGCGCTGGAAGTCACCCTTCAGGCTACGCGTGGCATCTGGACCGTGCTGGAACAGCCCGGAGTCACGTCCGTCGTGACGACGGACCTCGTGATCGACCGGACGGATGCCCAGAGCCAGCGGTCGCTGGAGCACAGCTTTCATGACCGCTTCCATGTCGGCATCTGCTGTGATGACCACCAAGTCCCTCATTGCAGATACCCGGCGGAGAAGAGCGATGAGAGCGCCGGCGAACCATCCCAAGCCTTCAACGAGGCGTGTTCCGTTGCTGTCCGGATCTGGACCGCTCCCTCGTCCTTGTGGAAGATCAACAACGGCTCCTTGCCCACGAGGTCCACCACCAGCGGCGAATGGGTCGTGAGCAACACCTGCGAATCGGGGATCGTGCGAAGGGCGCTCACGATGATCTCTAACGCGTGCGGATGGACGGCGTTCTCCGGTTCCTCGACCAGATAGATCCCTGGCCGCGGAGGCAGGAAAGGGAGCAAGGTCAACCCCAGCATCCGCAGCGTGCCTTCGCTCAACGCCCAACTGGGCCCGATCAGACCGTCGCGATAGTGAAGGCGCAAGTATTCTGCGCGGTCATCCGGGCGCTGCGCCCAAGTGATGTCGCTCAGGTCCGGCAGTGCGAGTTTAAGGTGATAGAGCCAATCCGCCTTGGCTTGGGCCGGATCGAAACCATGGCCGTTGGTCTTGGGATTGAGCAGACGACCGGCGACACGGGCGAGATTGCGACCATCCTCGACGAAGTCGTCCGGTTCCAGCACAGGACAGGGGCGGGCCATCGCCGACGGGATAAAATTCAACAGGCTGACCTGCTTTGCCAAAAGAGAACGGACCGCGAAGGCCGTCGGGTAGCGCTTGGGGTCAGGTGGAAGTTTCGCCAGCGCCAAGTTATCCAAGCCGAACTCAAATTCGTCTGGTTTAGGAGGATTGAGGTCGTAAACGGCGACTGGTCCAACAGAGCCCGCTTCGACTAGATATTGGTCAATTCCAGCCGGCCTTGATTTGCCAAGTATTTTGTATCGGCCGGTCGTTTGCGCGTAAGCCGCTACGTCCATTGAAGCCGGCCAAGCATGAAGCTCTTCGTGAAGCACTCGGACACCGAGAGCAGGGTCTGACTGGACCGCCAAATAGTAAGCTATCTTGAAGCCTTTTCTGGCAGGCAGTTGGTCGCCTAGGTCGAACTCCACTTGGAACTCTATCGGTCCTCCACGCCCGCCAAAAGTCAGTTCATCCAACGAACTGGCGCGGCGACGGACTGCCTCGCGCAGGTCCAAATTCAGGCAGTCCCGCAGGAAGCTGAGCACGTCCAGAAGGGTGCTCTTCCCGCTGCCGTTCGGGCCCACCAGGACATGGAACCGGCCCAGCGACACATGCACGTCGCGGAGCGATTTGTAGTTCTTGATCGCGATGCGGGTGATCACGGGGATCGGATTCCAAACGGCGAAGCGGCGCTCAACCGCCTACGACCGGGCGATGCGACGGCGGACGACGAAGACGCCAGAGCGCCAAAAGGCCCAGACCGATGACCAGGCTGGCGACACCTGCCCGAGCCAGATTGGTAAAAGTGATGTCGACCCACAGCGCTTCGCCTGTCGGGAAATCGGACACCCGGTCCACCAGCACGATGGGCCGGGCGTGTTCAAAATCCCAACCTAGGGTCAGTTCATGCATGACGGTCAGGACTCTACCTCAGTTCTTGATCTGCACCGCGTCCTTCTTCGGAGCGTCGGCGGACACCGGTTTGGCGTCCGCGCCGACGGCGAAGAGATGGGTCTGGCTGGCGACGTACATGATGCCGTTGGCGAAGACGGGCGTGCTGTACACCGGCGCGCCGAGATTGGTCTCGCTGAGCACCTGCGCCTTGCTGCCGCCCTTGGCCGCGAGCACCACGAAATCGCCGTCCTCGTCGCCGACATAGACCTTGCCGTCCGCGACCATGGTCGAGCCCCACATGTGGGCCTTCATGTCGTAGATCCAGTTGAGCTTGCCGGTCTCGGCGTCGAGGCAGTGGACGAAGCCCGAGAAATCGCCGATGAAGAGCAGGCCGGTCGCCGGGTCGATGCTCACGCTGGAAATCGAACGGTGGATGCCCCGGTAGTCCCAGATCACACCGGTCTTGGTGATGTCGCCGGTCTTGGTCGCATCAAGGCAGACCAAGCGGCCGACGCCTTCGCCGTGCTCGGGGTCCTGGCCGGTCGGCACGTAGACGCGGTTCTTGTAGAACACGGGCGTGGAGTTGATCTCGCTGGGGCCTTCGGCCGCGGGATACTTGAAGGGCTTACCGGCCTTGTCCGCCTTGTACTCGGGCGGGTTCAGGTCGGCCCAGAACACCTTCTTCATATAGGCGTTGTCCTTGTCCTCCTCACGGTCGAGGGGAGCGCCCGGAAGGACGGGGATGATCTTCGAGCCGTCGCCTTTCTGCGGCTTGGTGTCGAAGGCGTAGAGCACGCCGTCGCCGCCGCCGAAGAAGACGAGCTGCTTGCCTCCGGCCTTGCCGGTCGAGGGCGAGGTCCATTGGCCGTGGAAGATGCGCGGTCCGATTCCGGCGTTGTCCTCGGCGACGAGCTTGCCGGTCTTCGGGTCGAGCGCGATGAAGCTGGGCGAGGTGGGCGACGGGATGTTGACGTGCGTCCAGTCCTGGCCGTTGGAGGTGCAGACGTAGAGGAGGCCGTCGACCATGATGACGGAGCAGTTCGAGGCGTTGTGCGGGAAGACGCCCAGCTCGTCCATCATGTCATAGCGCCAGATGATGTCGGCGTCGGTCTTGGCCGGTTCGCCGGGAGCGGCTTCCTTCGGCGTGTCCTTGACGGCGTACTTGGCGTCGTCGAGGTAGGGGCCGTCGTTGCCGTTGGCCATGCCCTCGGTGTCGAGACAGAGCACCTCGCAGCGGCTGGTGACGATCCACATGCGGTTGCCGACGACGAGCGGCGAGGCGAGCAGGCCGAGGTTCTCCCAGTCGTTGACCTTGCCGGACTTCAGCTTCGGCACGACGAGCTGCCAGAGGAAGGCGCCCGTCTTCTCGTCGAAGCAGTACAGCACGCTGCGATCACCGACGTGGCGCTTGTCGCGCGGCGACTCGTTGTTGGTGCCGACATAGACCTTGCCGTCGGCGACCACCGGGTTGCCGTAGCTCTGCGAGCCCAGCTTGACGGCCCATTTCACGTTCTTGGTGGTGGCGAGGTCGATCTCCTCGGTGCCGGACTTCACCTTGCCCGGCTCGAAGCGCTCGGGCAGGCCCTTGGCGGTCGAGTAGAAGTTGCGGCCCGGGTCGTTGCCGCCCCATTGGGGCCAGTCTTCGGCTTGGGTGAGGACGCCGGCGGCGAGGGCGAGGGCGAACGTGGCGTGACGCGTGACGGGTGACAGGTTCATGCGGGAAAGTGGGCTAAACTAGTTCAAAGAGGGCGTGGTTCGTCGTGGCGAAGTTCAATAACCGATGCTCCAAGCAACGGCGGCCAAGATCTCATCGAGTTCGCCCGCCGAAAGTTGTCCAAGCTTCTGCCGGCACCGCAGGACGGAGATACTTTTCACCTGAAAGGCGTCCGCGCCTGAAGTTTTCGTGAGCCCGTTCCCGGGACCGCGGTCGAGCCGGGAAAACCACTCGAAATCCTGATAGGCCGGCTTCCATTCGGTGACGGGCACGACGATGACCCGCTGCAAACGGCCCGCGTGCGGCTCGCTGATGACCACGCAGGGGCGCGTCTTCCCGATCTCGTCGCCCGTCGTCGGGTCGAGCCGGGCCAGCCAGATCTCACTTCGCTCCGGCAGTGTCATACTCGACGTAGTCGTCCACGACTTCCACCCATTCCTTCAGAGCGGAGTCGGTGGCATAAAGTTCAGCGGCCTTCCCCAAGCGTTCCTGGAGAAGCTGCCGGCGGGTTTCCCGCGGGAGCTGCATGATCTCCACGGCGGTCAGACGCCGTGCCAAGGGGATCTGCTCGACGAAATCCAGCACGCGCAGCACCTGCGGCTCCGGCAGCAGCTTGACCCTTTCGTAAACGAGTTCGGCGGTCGTCATGGATGGTGGATAGCGGATGCGACGTGATTCAGCAATCGGCTCAGAGTCCGAGCGTGTGTTTCAGGGCGGTCTCCATGTCCGCCGATCTCGTGAAATGTCCCAACGTCCGCGCCACCGCTTCAAGCCGGATGGTGGCGAGGTTGTCCGTCATGATGACCGAATCCGTCAGCAGACCGGCAGCCTGCCCCTCTGCAGAATCGCGCGCCACAAAGATGCGGCTCTGATGTCCGCGACGGCTGAGGTTGGAGGTGACCATCGCTATCAGCACTTGTGGGAGGCCGGTGTCGAGCCCGTCCGCTTGCACCACGATGGCCGGGCGTTTCTTGAAGGTCTGCTGGCTGCTGTCCGGGAACCAGACCAGCACGACCTCGCCGCGCTTAAAGCTGGTCATAGGTCTCCATGCCTGGCGCGTTCCAGTCTCCGTCCCACGCGGCCAGCTTTCCGCGAAGTTCGGCAACTTCCGGTTTCGTGAGGTCCGGCCCCGCTGCTTTCGGCACCGGTTCGCCCAAGAACGTGACGATGACCTTCGTCGGTGCGGAAAGGACCGGTCTTTCGTCCAGCGAAACCACGCCGTTGTCGTAGGTGCCCGAGATGGTCGTCAGCATGGCGGGAAAATTATCGCAGGGTCCGGCGACGGCCAACCCTCAGTTTGCCTTCACGGTGATGTTGTCGATCGCGACGCGCATCTCCTGTGGCGAGAAGCCGTACAGGCCGGGTGATCCGTGCGTGTGCGCCAGCTTGTGCGGGACCTCGATGGTCCACGCCTCGGGCTCGGGGTCGCCCTTCTTCCAGGCTTTGCCCCGGATCACCCCGGATCCGTCGGCCGCGACATCGACGCGGGTCTTGAGATGGTACCAGGTCTCGGGCGCCCATTTGAACGGCACGGCCACTTTCACGCGCTCTTGGTTCGAGTTCACCTCGAGTTGCTGGGAGTTGCCCTTGAGGACGAAGGCGTAGCGTTGGTTGATGAGCCCGACCTCGGACATCTTGCGCTTGTTGCCCTCGCTCAGGACGTCGGCCTCGACTGTGTAGTCCTTCATGTCGGGGAAGCCGAAGAAGACCTGTCCGCGCTGGAACAACTTGTTTTCGATCGTCTTCACGAGCGCCTGGTTGGTGCCGCCCTCGGTGTCCTTGGCGCGGACCTCGAAGCGGAAGCGCGCCGAGTTCCACGGCAACGGCGGATACGCGAACGCGGTCGGCGTCTCGACGGTGTTCGTCGTCATGTTGGTCAGGGCGAACGTCTGGAAGTTCTGGCTCAACGGGATGCCCGGCAGGACGCGGCCCTTGATGTAGCCGGCGATCTCGGAGCCGTCCGCCAGCTTGAGCGTCGCCTTGAATTGGCCTGCGCTGCCGACTGGCACCTTGTCGGCCACCAGCTGTCCAGCGGCGTCGAACGCGCCCTTTATCGTCGCCTTCACCAAGGCGGTCGGCGGGATGTACGGCTCCCACTTCACCGATTTCGGGTCGACGTTCTCCTCGACCGTGAACCCGTTCGCGTCGAGCACCCGCAGGCGGAACGACTGAGTCTGGCCCGGACGGATCAGGATCTCGTAAGGGGTCGCTTGGAGCTGCTTTCCGGGACCTGGCGTAGGCCAGACGACCGGGGGCGGCACGGTTGCGAGGCCTGAGTTCGCACCGGCCTTGCCGAAGGCGTACAGCTTCTTGTCGGTCTGGACGTAGAGCTTGCCGTTGTAGCCGACCGGCGATCCGAACACGCGGCCGGTGACCTGCGTGCGGCTGACCTCTTCTGCACCGTCGGCACCGGGTTTGAGCACGATCAGGTCGCCATTGGCCACGCTGTCGGCTCCGGCGCCGGCGGCGTTCGCGGAGTCCTTCATCGTGACGTACATGCCCAGGTAGAGCAATCCGTCGGCGTAGAACGGCGTGCTCTGGCGCTGCTCGATGCCGACCTTCTTTTTCCAGAGGACCTTGCCGGAACCGGCTTCTACCGCGGCAAGGTCACCGGTGCCGGTCACTTCGTAGATGGTGTCGCCGACGATGACCGGTGAACTGGCCAGGGAGCCGACGGCGTTGCGCCAGTTCTCGAAGGTGGTCGGCGGGAAGACGTGCGGGATGACCGAGTTGGTCGGATGGACCTCTTCGGGTTTCGGGATGCGGAACGACGCCATGCGGCCGATCTCCGATGAATCGAGGTTCTCGGATTCGTGCAGCGCGATGAGGTTGTCTTTCCACCGGACGAGCGCGGCGTTGATGCCGCCCTTCGCCCCGGCTTTGGCGAAGGCGAAGCGCCAGAGCGGCTCGCCGGTCCGCGCGTTGATCGCCAGCACCGAGCTGTCGCCGCCCGCGCTGTAGAGCACGCGCTTGCCGCCCCAGACGTCGAGCCATGGTTGGGAGAAGGTGTTGTCCTGTGGACGGTCGCCCGGCGCGCTGGACCAGACCAGCTGACCGGTCTTCTTGTCGAACGCGTAGAAGCGGTCACCGGCCGCACCGTGCGCGCCCCAAGAGCTCGTCACGCCGCGGGTGATGACCAGGTCCTTGTCCACGATCGGCGACGCGGTGCGCGAATTCGGGAAGGTCAGCCGGCCGAACTCCTCCATCATCGAATGTTGCCACAGCAGCTTGCCGTCCGCGCTGAAGGCCATCAGCAAGCCCTGCGTGTGCAGCGCGTACACGTTGCCCGTCTCCGGATCGACGGTCGGGGACGACGTCGCGTAACGGAGGTAGATCGTGTCCGACAAGAAGTCGTTCTCGCCGTGCCGCCACAGCTCCTTGCCCGTCTCCGCATCGAAGCAGGCGGTGAACTCCTGCAATTCGGGACCTTCGCCGAGGTAGCCGTTGATGAAGAGCTTGCCGTCCGCGATCACCGGCGTGCTCTGCCCGGGGAAATCCACGCTCCACAGCGGCGCCTTCGCGTCGATCTTCGACGGCAGGCCCTTCTCCTGGGACACCGATGTCCCGAGCGGACCTCGCCAAGTCAGCCAACCGTCAGCGGCGAATGCGGGAGACAGCGCGAAGAACGAAGCGACAGCAGCCGAGGCAAGGAGACGTTTCATGCGGCAAAAAGAGATCCGGCGGACGGCGTGGAACATGGCGGACGGTGACCGCACTGGCAACCGATTTGATACGGGTGCGTATCAATGTGGCGGAATCGGCGCCGGGATTCCGCCCGATTTCGCCTTGAAGACTGGAATCCGGACCGTCGGACCGCTCCGGCTCCGGCGATCCGTCGGGAAGAGCTTGGCGATCGTGGGACGTGAGACGACGAGGCGCCGTTTGCCTGGCGGCTTCCGACAGGCCCGCTCCGTGCGGTTGCGCCTGGCTCGGCCCACGGCGGGGCCGTGCCGGCCGATGGCCGAGGGGCTCGCTCCGTCGGATGTGTTCTTCGGGTTTCGGCTTCCGGCGCCGGTGCTTCCAGCGTTTACTCAAGCCCATGCTCCTCACCGCCGCGGAACTGAACTCGCTCACGAGCCTGGTCCACCGTTCTCCGCACACGTTGCTGGGGATGCATCCGCTCGGCGACGGATCGGGCGTCGTCGCGCGCGCGCATCTGCCCGGCGCGGCGAAGGTCGAGGTCGTGCCGGTCCACGACAAGGCGTCGCCGAAGCTCGCGCTCAAGCGGCTCGGCGACACCGCGGTGTTCGAGGTCTCGACCAAAAAGGTCGCGACCGTCTACGCCTACGACCTGGTCGTCACCTGGGCCGACGGCACGACGACGCAGGGGCGCGACCCGTATTCCTTCTGGCCGACGGTCGGCGACACCGACCTGCATCTTTTCGGCGAGGGCAACCATCTGCGACTCGGCGACGTGCTGGGCGCGCAACTGCTCACGCTCGACGGCGTGGCCGGCACCGCGTTCGCCGTCTGGGCGCCGAACGCCCGGCGCGTCTCGGTCATCGGCACTTTCAACGATTGGGACGGCCGCCGCCATTCGATGCGTGTGCTCGGTTCTTCCGGTGTGTGGGAGATCTTCGTGCCCGGCGTCGGCGAGGGCGCGCTCTACAAGTTCGAGATGCTCGACGCGCACGGGAACCTGAAGGTGAACACCGATCCGTTCGGCGCCTTCTTCGAGCTGCCGCCGAAGCAGTCCGCCATCGTGTGGGACACGCGGAAGTTCGCGTGGAACGACGCCGCATGGCTTGAGAAGCGCAAGGATGCCGACGCGCTCCGCTCGCCGATGAGCATCTACGAGGTCCATCTCGGTTCGTGGCGCAAGAAGTCGGCGACCGAATCGCCCGGCTACCGCGAGATCGCCGGGCCGCTCGTGGAGTACGTGGTCAAGATGGGATTCACGCACGTGGAGTTCCTGCCGCTGGCCGAGCATGCGTACTATCCGAGCTGGGGCTACCAGGTCACCGGCTTCTACGCGCCGACCAGCCGCTACGGCACGCCCGACGAGTTCCAGTTCTTGGTGGACGCGCTGCACCAGGCGGGCATTGGCGTGATCGTAGATTGGGTCCCGGCGCATTTCCCGCGCGATGAATGGGCGCTGGCGAAGTTCGACGGCACGGCGCTCTTCGAGCACGCCGACCCACGTCAGGGCGCGCACCAGGACTGGGGCACACTCATCTTCAACTTCGGCCGGCACGAGGTGAGCAATTTCCTCATCGCAAACGCGCTCCACTGGTGCGAGCGCTTCCACATCGACGGCCTGCGCGTGGACGCCGTGGCGTCGATGCTCTACCTCGACTACTCGCGCAAGGAGGGCGAATGGGTCCCCAACGAGTTCGGAGGCCGCGAGAACCTCGATGCGATCGAGTTCCTGAAGCATTTCAACCACGCCGTCCACACCGGGCATCCGGGCGTCGTGACCATCGCCGAGGAGAGCACCGCGTTCCCGATGGTGTCGCGTCCACCGTGGCTCGGCGGCCTCGGCTTCAGCCTCAAGTGGAACATGGGCTGGATGCACGACACGCTCGGCTATTTCGGTCGCGACCCGATCTACCGGCGCTTCCACCAGAACGACCTCACCTTCGCGATGCTCTACCAAGGGCACGAGAACTTCGTGCTGCCGCTGTCGCACGACGAGGTGGTCCACGGCAAAGGCTCGCTGCGCCGGCGCATGACCGGCGACGATTGGCAGGCCTTCGCCAACCTCCGCGCGCTGCTCGGCTACCAGTGGCTCTTCCCGGGCAAGAAGCTGCTCTTCATGGGCTGCGAGATCGGCCAACCGCAGGAATGGGACGCGAACTCCGAGCTCAGTTGGGGTTTGCTCGAAGCCGGTCCGTACCACGCCGGCTGCCAGAAATGGCTCGCCGATCTCAACGCCGTGTACCAGTCGACGCCCGCGCTCTGGCGGGGCGACTACGATAGCGACGGTTTCTGGTGGGTGGATTGCGGGGACCACGCTAACAGCGTGCTGAGCTTCGTCCGCCACGACCGCCAGACCGGCGGCCATGCGCTCGTCGTGCTGAACCTCACGCCCAACCCGCTGCACAACTACCGGGTCGGCCTGCCGCTCCCGGGCGCTTGGCGCGAGGTGCTGAACAGCGACGCCGCGGCCTACGGTGGCAGCAACCTCGGCAACGCCGGCGGTGTCACGTCCGAGGACTACGCGGTGCACAACCAGCGCCATTCCGCTTTGTTCACGCTGCCGCCGCTGAGCGTCATCGTGTTCCGGGCGGAACGATGAAGGCCGTCCGGGGCCGCACGCGGCTTCCCGGAGATTCTCGACGACACGCGGTCCGGTGATCCGTCGTCCGGCATCCGGGTGCGGGTGGCGGACCGCTCGTCCGGACTCCCGTATCCGGAGTTGCCAGAAACTTGGGGTCGCACCGAAATCCCCCTTGCCGCGGCCGGGAGGCATCCCTTGACTCCGCCGGCCCGCTTCCGGGAGCCGTTCCGTTCTCGCCATCCTACCTTCTGCGTTTCCACCGGTGCGCCCTTCACCATCCAAGACCGGCTACTACGTCGTCGAAGGGTTGAACTCCTTCGCGACCGCCTACTACTTCAACTACCTGATGTTCCTGCTGCGCGACGCGCACGGGTTCGGGAACCTGCAGAATCTCACGGTCAGCGCCGTGCACGGGTTCATCTACATCGGCGGGTCGTGGTACGGCGGCAGGTTCGGGCAGCGGCACGGGTACTTCACCTCGTTGCGCATCGGGTTCGGAGGAATGGCCGCCGCCGTGCTCGTCGGATGGCTGGTGCCGGCGTTGTGTGGCCAGTTCCTGGCGCTCGGGCTGTGGACGATCACCATGTGCTTCACGTGGCCGATCCTCGAGGCCTTGGTGAGCGAGCACGAGACGCCGGAGCGTCTGCCGGACCGCGTCGGCCTCTACAACGTCGTCTGGGCCGGGACCGCCGCGCTCGGGTTCTCGGGAGGCGGATGGCTCTTCGAGCATCTCGGGCACCCGAGCCTCTACTGGCTGCCTGCGGTGATCCACCTCGGCCAGTTCGCGGCGACCTGGTCTCTCCAGGCGAAGCACGACGTCTGGGCCGCCTCGGCGACACCAAGGCCGGCAAGCACGGAGAACCGCGGAGTTTCGGGCCGTCCGCGTTATTTCCAGCGGTTGGCCTGGGCCGCGAACCCGTTCAACTACATGGCGGCGAACACGATCCTCGCGGTGGTGCCCGGTATCGCCACGAACGTCGGGCTAGGGATCGCCGAGGCCGGGCTCGTCATGTCGGTCTGGTACTACGTCCGCGCGCTGGCGTTCCTGAAGCTGTGGTTCTGGGGCGGCTGGCACTACCACTTCGGCTGGTTCATGACGGCGTTCGTCCTGCTGGCGGGCAGCTTCGTGACCGTGATGCTGGCGCCGTCGGTCTGGCTGCTGGTGGTGGCGCAGGTGGCCTTCGGCTGGGCGTTCGCGCTGCTCTACTGCTCGTCGTTGTACTACGCGATGGACGGTAGCGATACCCATGGCGAGCACGGCGGGATCCACGAGGCGCTGATCGGGCTGGGGATCTGCGGCGGCCCCGCGGTGAGCGCGGCCGCGCAGGCGATCACCGGCAACGTCACCGCGCCGGCATGGGCGGTGACCGCGTTCCTTGCGGTAGGGATGGCGGTCGTGCTGCGGATCCGGGCTCGATCGCGGTGAGCGGTCTCCGCGGCAATTGCCACCCTTCGGGTGAAACATCGGTTCGCCTCCGGGTGTCCATCACCGATATGCCGACGCCCACACCTGCATCGCCCTCGCGCAAGGCGCGCCTCTTGGCCATCGCCCTTGGTTGGACCTTGGCCTTTTCGGCAGCAAACCAAGCCGCCGCGTGCACCGTCTTCGTGCTCACGGACGCGAGCCGCACGCTCTTCTTCAACAACGAGGACTGGTCGGACCCGGAGAGCCGGATCTGGTTCGTGCCCGCGGGCGAAGGGCACATGGGATGTGCCTATGTCGGCTTCGTCAACGGCTGGGCCCAAGGCGGGGTGAACACCCAAGGCGTGGCCTTCGACTGGGTCGCTGGTTCCGAAGCCCGGTGGACGCCTGCCTCGACCATGAAACCGGTCCGGGGCAACCCCAGCGAACGGATGTTGGAGACCTGCCCGAGCGTGGACGACGCCATCGTGTTCTATCAGACCCATCGGGAACCTGATTTCGCGCGCGCCAAGATCCTCGTTGCCGACCGGACCGGAGCGTCGGCGATCATCGGCGCGAAGGATGGAGAATTGACCGTCGAGCGCTCCACTCGCAGCCGCGGTTTTGGTTTTGGACAAAAGGCGCTCGGTGCGGCTCTCGCCAAAGCGCCTGCGGCGACGGTCACCGACGGCTCCATCATCCTCCGGGCATGCCGGCAAGAGGGCGAGTTCGCGACCAAATACTCGAATGCGTACGACCTACGCTCCGGCGAGATCCATCTGTTTCCGGTCCCCGGATCGTCGGACAAAGTCCGTTTGAACTTGGCCGACGAGCTGGACAAAGGTCCGCACCACTATTGCCTTCCCCAGATCCGGGAACAGTTGTGCGGTCCTCTGCTCCCGTTGCCGCCGAACTTGCAGCGGTTCTTCCTGGACGGGGTCAAACCGTTGGCGGACCAAGAACCTGAGGTCGCCCGCAAGATCCAAGAGGTCATATGCGACGCCGTGAGAGGCACGATGGACGCCTCCGATTACAATCCGACTTTTTGGAGGGGCCTCGCGTCCGAGCAGAAGAGCATCCAAAGCGAACTGAAGAAGCTGGGCGACCTGGTCTCGGTGACGTTGGTGGGGCGCGAGGACAACGAAAATTTAAAAGGTTATCGATATCTGGTCGATTTCTCGGCCGCGCGGGTGCTCCAGCGGTACGATTTCGACAGGCAGGGCAAAGTGGTGTCGATCCGATCGGAAGCAATCGAACTCAAAGCCAAAGGAGATTGAGCACCTCGGAAAGCCGCCGTGAGGACATGCTGGTCCGAGACTTCGAACCCGGGCGGGCCCGCGGCTTGTGTCGAGGGTTCTTGCAGAGGTGTCGCGGCCGGGGCCTCCTATCGCGGGGCAGGGGACGTTTTCTCCGGCGTCTTCAGATACTTCGCGCTTCGCATGCGGCGGTCGGTCCGGCACCTTGGCGGCTGTGAACTCCTCCCCCGTGCGCCGCGTCGTGGCGATTGTCTGTCCATGGTTGGCGGCATTCTGTCTGGCTGCCGAGCCTTTGAAGCCTGTCGCGCTCTGGCCCGGCACAGCACCCGGCGACAAGGGCGGGCTGCCTGAAGAAAAGGACATCAGCGAGCCCGGCAAAGGCCTCGTCGCGGGACGTCCGCTGATCCGGCTCGGCAACGTCGCCAATCCCTCGCTCCAGGTCTTCCGTCCGCCCGCGGACAAGGACACAGGTGCGTCGGTGGTCGTCTGCCCCGGCGGCGGGTACACGATCCTAGCGCTTGATCTCGAAGGCACGGAGGTCTGCGAGTGGCTGAATTCCATCGGCGTGACCGGAGTGCTCGTGAAGTACCGCGTGCCGAAGCGCGAAGGCCAGCCGGCTCACCTGGCACCGTTGCAGGACGCCCAGCGGGCGCTCGGCCTGACGCGGTTCCACGCGAAGGAATGGGGCCTGGATCCAGCGCGCATCGGCATCCTTGGGTTCTCTGCCGGCGGGCACTTGGCCGCGGTCGCGAGCAACAACCATCGCGAGCGGATTTATCCGGTCGTCGACGACGCCGACAAAATGAGCTGCCGACCGGATTTCACGGTGCTGATCTACCCGGCCTACCTGACCGACAAGGATGACAACGACCAGGTGCGGTCGGAACTGCCGGTGGCTTCCGACACACCGCCGACCTTCATCGCGATATCCCAGGACGATCCGGTCCGCGTGGAGAACGCGATGGGCTATGCGACGGCCTTGCAGAAGGCGAAGGTCCCGATGGAATTGCACATCTACCCGACCGGCGGCCACGGCTACGGTCTCCGCCGGACCGCGGAAGACGTGACGACCTGGCCGGCCCGTCTCGGGGATTGGATGAAGAGCCGCAAGCTCTTGGAACGGAAGTGACGTCGGTCCTCATCGGATTCCGACTGCCGGAAGCTTCAGTTCCCGGCTTCACCGGCCTGAATTTTCGGCGTGGAAGGCCGTCTCATCACCGCCTTGTGAAAAATTTCACGAACACGCTTGATTCAGTCAGTTCGGCTGTTAGCGTCCCTCTGGTTTTCGCAGGCAACATACACGTCACGTTCATGAACACCACGCTCCAGTTCGCCGCCGCCATCGTCGCGACGGCCACGCTCGCCAACGCCGCCGAACTCACCGGCAAAGTCACCCTCAAGGGCACCCCGCCGCCGGCCAAGCCCATCCCGCAGGTCAAGGCCGACGTCAACTGCGGCAAGACCCACACGACGGACGTGATGACCCGCACTTACGTCGTCTCCGCGGACGGCGGACTCGCCAACACGGTCGTCTACATCAAGGGCGGCCTCGAGGGTAAGACCTTCCCGGTGCCGGCCGAGAAGCCGCTCATCGACCAGATCGGCTGCATGTACGAGCCGTACGTCTCTGCAGTGATGGCCGGCCAGACCTTCCAGGTCCGGAACTCGGACCCGCTCATGCACAACGTCAACGCCACCCCTAAGATCAACAAGGGCTTCAATTTCGCCCAGGCATCGGCCGGGCAGGTGAACGACAAGATGTTCGACAAGCCCGAACTCGGCGCGAAGTTCGTGTGCAACGTGCATCCTTGGATGATCGCTTACGTGAGCGTGATGGAGAACCCGTTCTTCGCAGTGACCGACAAGGACGGCAAGTTCACCATCAAGGGCGACCTTCCGGACGGCAAGTACACCGTCGAAGCCTATCACCAGAAGGCCGGCGCCGTGACCGGCGAGGTCCAGGTGAAGGGCGGCAAGGCGACGCTCGATCTGAGCATCGAGGTCAAACAGTAAGCTTCCACCGAGCACCGAGATGCCGGGGAGGCGCGTTGACGCCGCCCCGGCTTTTTCATATCGTCCCCGTGAGCACTTCCGACCAATCCGACCGATGGCTCCAGCGCTTCGCAGCGCTGACGGCTCTCTGCACGTTGGGCTTGGTCTGCTTGGGCGGATTGGTCACCAGCAAGGGTGTCGGCATGTCCGTGCCCGATTGGCCGACCAGCTACGGGTACAACATGTTCGCGCTGCCGGTGTCCACCTGGTTCACAGGCGGCGTCTTCCACGAGCACACGCACCGGCTTTGGGCCTCGACGGTCGGCGTCTTGGTCGTCGCCCTGACGCGGTGGCTCGGCGGATTTGCCTCGCGCCGTCCGCTGGCCCTCATCGGTGCCGGCGAACTCGTCGCCGGTTGGGCGTTGCTCAAGCTGGGCGCGGATTGGAAGGGCGCCGGCTATTTCCTTTCCGGCATCGGCGGGGTGGTCCTGCTGGGTGCGGCGGTCTGGGCGAAGAACGGTCCTTCGGTCCGCCCGCTCCCGTTGCTGGGTTGGCTCGCGTTCGCAGCGGTCCAGTTCCAAGGCCTGCTCGGCGGCCTCCGCGTGGTGTTGGACAAGCAAGTGGTCGCCGACCTGCCGCTCGGGACCGTGTTCGGCTTGGTCCACGCCTGCTTGGGCCAGATGTTCTTGGCATTGCTCTGCGTCATCGCGCTTTCCTTGACGGCATCTTGGCGTCGGCTCGCACCGACCCTCGACAGCGCACGGCTCGGTGTGCTCCGTTGGATGCTCCCGACCGCCACCGCCCTGATCTTCGTCCAGCTCGTGCTCGGCGCGTCGATGCGTCATCAGCATGCCGGCTTGGCGATCCATGATTTTCCGCTCGCCTACGGCCAGGTCTGGCCGGACACCGATCCGGCGTCGGTCGAGCGCTACAACAACCGCCGCGTCGAGGAGGTCCTTGTGACCGCGGCGCAGATCCGTCTGCAGATGTTCCATCGCCTCGGAGCGGTCGCTGCGGTCGCGATGGTCCTCGCGTCGTTGATCGCGGCCAAGAACCGGTTGGGCTGGCGCTCGCCGGTGACCCGGGGGGCGGCGATCTGGACCGCGTTGCTCGCGGCGCAAGCAACCTTGGGCGCGATCACCATCTGGAGCGACAAAGCGGCGGACATCGCCACGGGGCACGTCGCGGTCGGCGCGATCTCGTTGGTGACCGGGGTCTGCTTGACCTTGGTCGCGCGCCGGCTTTCCGTTTCTCCCGTCGTTTCGTCCGCGACCCCGCGGAATCCTTCGGCCGCCTTCGCGTTCGCCGATACATCTGCCCGCTGAACCAGGACCGATTTGAAAGCGACCGCCCCAGCCTTGACCACCGGAGTCGTCCCAGCGGACAAAAGCCGCGTGGCCATCTTCACCGAGCTCATCAAGGCGCGTCTGACGCTCTTGGTCGTGCTCACGACGCTGGTGGGGTTCTACCTCGGGTCCGGTTCGCCGGTGGACTACCTGCTGATGCTGCACACGGTGTTCGGCACGGCCTTGGTCGCGTCCGGCGCCGCCGCGTTGAACCAGCTGATCGAACGCGAGCACGATGCCCGGATGCGTCGCACCGAAAGCCGGCCTCTCCCTTCCGGGCGCATCACTGCGAACTCCGTGCTCCTGCTCGGCGTGCTGCTGAGCGTCATCGGTCTGGCGTGGCTGCTCTTCGCGGTGAACGCGCTCACGGCGATGCTCGGCGCAGTGACGCTCGCGAGCTATTTGTTCGTGTACACACCGCTCAAGCGGGTGACGGTTTTGAACACTGCGGTCGGCGCGGTGCCCGGCGCTCTCCCGCCGTTGATGGGTTGGGCGGCGGCGACCGGCACGGTCTCGGCGCACGGATGGGCGCTCTTCGCAGTGCTCTTCTTCTGGCAGATGCCCCATTTCATGGCCATCGCGTGGCTCTACCGCGAGGATTACTCGAAGGCGGGCTACCGGATGCTCTCGGGCGTCGACCCGGACGGGCGTCGCACGGCCGCGTCGGCCATCCGCAACACCATCGCGTTGCTGGTGATCAGCCTGTACCCTTACCTGCTGGGCCTCGCGGGCCGGGCTTATCTGGTCGGGGCGGTGGTCTTCGGTCTGGCGTTCTTGGGCTGCGCCATCGTGTTCGCTCGGACTCCTTCGCCAAAGACCGCGAAACGGCTCTTTTTCGCCAGCATCGTTTATCTTCCTCTTTTGCTCGGCTTATTGGTCGCCGATAAGGACACCAAAAAATTGACAGCACCGCGTCCGGTTTCCCAACAATCGGAATTGCCTGCCTTCCGGGGCTAGGCGAGACGAACGGCGCACCGGACATTTTCAACCGACCGCACAGAACACTATGCACACCGCCACGACACACGCGCAGGCCCATGAACATGGCCACGAGCACGCGCATGAGCACCACGAGCCGGGCTTCTGGGCCAAGTACATCTTCTCCACCGACCACAAGATGATCGGTATCCAGTACGGCATCACCGCGCTGGCGTTCCTGTTCTTCGGATTTCTGCTGATGCTGGCGATGCGCCAGCAGTTGGCCAACCCCGGCCAGCCGGTCCCGTTCGTCGGCAAGCTGCTCGAGAAGACCTTGGGCGCGGACGCGGCGTCGGGCGGCGTCATGCAGGCCGACCTGTACAACGCGTTCGGCGCGATGCACGGCACCATCATGGTGTTCTTGGCCATCGTGCCGCTCGCGTTCGGCGCCTTCGGCAACTACGTGACTCCGCTGCAGATCGGCGCGCCGGACATGGCGTTCCCCCGGCTGAACATGGCCAGCTACCACCTCTACTTCTGGGGCGGCGTGGTCATGCTGGTGAGCTTCTTCATCCCCGGCGGCGCGGCGAAGTCCGGTTGGACCAGCTATTCCCCGTTGGCCACGCTGGCGGACGTGGACCACCTGGTCAACGGCCAGACGATGTGGCTCATCGGCATGGTGCTGCTGATCACGTCCTCGCTGCTCGGCGCGGTGAACTTCATCGCCACCATCATCCAGCTCCGCGCCAAGGGCATGACCTGGATGCGCCTTCCGTTCTTCGTCTGGGCACAGTTCGTGACCGCGTTCCTTCTGCTGCTCGCGTTTCCTCCGCTCGAAGCGGCCGGCCTGATGCAGCTCGCCGACAACGTGCTGAAGACCTCCTTCTTCCTCCCGACCGGCCTTGTGACCACCGGCGGCCCGGTCCCGGCGAGCGGCGGCGGCAGCCCGCTCCTGTGGCAGCACTTGTTCTGGGTCCTCGCGCATCCTGAGGTGTACGTGCTGATCCTCCCGGCGATGGGCATCGTGTCGGAAGTCATCGCGAACAACACCCGCAAGCCGCTCTGGGGCTACAAGTCGATGGTGTACGCGGTCCTGGCCATCGGATTCCTCGCGTTCATCGTCTGGGCGCACCACATGTACCTCACGGGCATGGGCACCAAGATCTCCACGTTCTTCCAGACGACCACGATGATGATCTCCATCCCGTCGGTCATCATCCTGACGGCGCTGTTCATCTCGCTCTGGGGCGGCTCGATCCGCTTCAACACGCCGATGCTCTTCGCGCTGGCGTTCCTGCCGATGTTCGGCATCGGCGGCCTCACCGGCCTCCCGCTCGGCTTCAACGCCTCGGACATCTACCTCCACGATTCCTATTACGTCATCGGCCACTTCCACTACGTCGTCGCGCCGGGGACCATCTTCGGTCTCTTCGCCGGCGTGTACTTCTGGTACCCGAAGGCGACCGGCCGCTTCATGAGCGAGTTCTGGGGCAAGGTCCACTTCTTCGGCTCGTTGGTCTGCATGAACCTCATCTTCGCACCGATGTTCGTCCAAGGTCTGCGCGGCATGAGCCGTCGTATGTATGACGGCGGTGCGACCTACTTCGGCGGCGGGCTCGGCGCGGATCCGGGCATCCTCTGGCTCAACAAGTTCATCTCGCACGCGGCCATCGCCCTGTTGGTGTTCCAGTTGCCCTTCATCTGGAATTTCTTCGCCAGCCTCTTCATCGGCAAGAAGGTCGAGTCCGACAACCCGTGGCAGGCCACCACGCTCGATTGGCAGACGCCGACGCCTCCTCCGCACGGCAACTTCGCGACCGAGCCGGTCGTGTACCGCGGTCCTTACGAATACAGCGTCCCGGGTGCTGCCAAGGACTTCACTCCGCAGAGCCAGAAAGCCTGAACGACCGGCAGATCCGAACCTCCACTCCCTGAGTCCATGGACATCCCCTTCACGGTAAAACCCCGCCCCGATACGGGCCTCTACAACGCCAAGGTCGGCATCTGGCTCTTCCTCGCCTCCGAGGTGATGCTCTTCGGCGCGTTCTTCTCCTCCTACATCCTGCTCCGCGTCGGCGCGCCCGACGGCTTCTGGCCGGATGTCGCGACCGCTTGGCCGCACGGCCTGCTGAACATCCCCATCGGCACCTTCAACACCGCGGTGCTGATCATCTCGTCGGTGACGGTCCTGCTCGCTTGGGCGTCGCTCAAGGAGGGCAACTTGCCGAAGTTCAAGAAGTTCATGGCCGCGACCATCCTGTGCGCGCTCGGCTTCTTGGCCATCAAGAGCTACGAGTACAACGAGAAGTTCACCCACTACGTGATCCGCCTTAAGGACGGAACAGCGGTGACCGGCCATCTCGACATCGACGGCAAGAGCCCGCGCTTCTGGAACCTGGCCACGGTCGAGGCGAAGAAGCTCGAGTCGATCAAGGTCCATGTCGATGTGCCGAACCAGTTCCGCTATCCGGTCGGCTTCAAGCACGAATCCCATGAAGAAGCCGAGGCCAAGACGGGCGGGCACGGCGGTGGGCATGGCGAACGTGAGATCAAGACCGCGGACATCGCGTTCCTCCAGGCCTTCATCCCGAAGACCGGGACCTTCTTCGCGATCTACTTCACGATGACCTTCCTGCACGGCTTGCACGTGCTCGGCGGCGCTCTCGTGATGGCCTATATCGCCTTCGTCGGCGACGGCATGTGGAAGACCGATCCGGAGCGGTACACCAACCGGATCGAGGTCGTCGGCCTGTTCTGGCACTTCGT